>DATDFI010000106.1:0-13073 GCA_036522695.1 Bacteroidia bacterium
GAGATAAAGATCATTAAAACGCAGGGCGATAAGATACAGGACCTGCCCCTCGACAAACTGGAAGGCAAGGGGTTTTTTACCAAGGAAATTGAAGAAGCATTGCTGAAAAGGGAAATTGACCTTGCGGTGCATTCGCATAAGGACCTGCCCACTGTTTCGCCTCCGGGATTGATGATCGCTGCCGTTTCAGAGCGGGAGGACCCTTCGGAATTGATATTGGTGCGCAAGGAGGCGGTGGATGAAAAGATGAAATTCGCTTTCAAAAGAAATGCAGTGGTAGGAACTTCATCTGCGCGCAGGAAATCGCAGCTACTGGCTTTTAGAAGTGATGTGAAGATCGAAGACCTGCGCGGCAATGTGCCTACACGTGTGCAAAAGCTGCGCGATGGAAAATACGATGCCGTTATGCTGGCGGCTGCAGGTGTGGAGCGTTTGGAACTCGATCTATCGGACCTGCACGTTGAAAAAGTTTCGCCAAAGGAATTTGTTCCGGCTCCCGCGCAGGGAGTGCTTGCCTTGCAGGTACGTGATGAGGATAAAGAACTTTTTGAATTGTTGCAGGAATTGAACGATGCAGAGGTGGCGGAATCCATCTCCATCGAACGTAAAGTGTTGAACTTGTTTGATGGAGGATGCCAGTTGCCGCTGGGCGCGTATTGCGAAGTGAAGGAGAACGAGGAAGGCGGGAAAGTTTTCGGGATATTCGTATCAAAGGCTGATGCCTGGGATAAATTCCCGAAGCAACTTTATTTTGAATCGAAAAAAAGCGAAGGCCTTGCGGAAAAAATTGTGGAGAAGATAAATACGGTCAAGCCCGCTGCAGTTTTTATCACGCGCGACCTTCGTAAGCATGATTATTTCCGGGATGCATTGGTGGCGCAGGATTTTACGGTGCACGGGCAGGCTTTGATAGAAATGAAGCCTGTGCCGGTGAGAACTGTTCCGCATGCTGAATGGGTATTTTTCTCCAGTAAACATGCCGTGCGTTATTTTTTTGCGCTCAAGCCCGATGTGAAGGGTGTGAAGTTCGGGGCGGTGGCCAAGGCTACGGCCGATGAAATAAGGAAATTCGGTCAGCGGGCAGAGTTCATCGGGTCGACCAACGACACCAAACTCACCGCGAAAAAATTTGCCGCATTGGCAGGAGGAAAAAAGGTATTGTTCCCGCAGGCAAAAGGGAGTTTGAAAACGATCCAGCTGCAAATGCCGAGGAAGGAGAATGTGATCGACCTTATTGTTTACGAAACGATAAAGAGGGGTTGGGAGTTAGGAGCAGGGAGCGAGGAGTTCGGGATCATGGTGTTTACAAGCCCGTCAAACGTAGAAGCATTTTTTGAAAAGAATAAGGTTTCGGCTGGACAAAAAGTAGTTGCGATGGGTGATGCAACGGCAAATACACTCCGTAAATTCGGGCTAAGAGCGGATAAAATGCCGGAGAGTTTTGACGACCTGGGATTGGTGAGGGCGGTTTTGGGAGTTTAGCGTTTATAGTTTGCTTTGAGTTGTTGAAGAGGGTTGGCATTTTTGTTTTTAAAGGTTTGAAGGAGTTTCTGGTGTTTGAAAAGTTTGTTTCAGAGTGTTAAACTACCCTATGGAAAAACAGTTATTGTTGACCGATGAGCAATACCGTGATCTTGCAGCTCTGCTATTAATAGGAAATGCGATCGTTTCGGGCGAGCAAGGTGCAGAAGGAATGGAGGAATTGAGCGGTTATATTCTTTCGCAGGCAGAACGTTTTAATGCGCGGGACCTGGTGGATAAAAAATTCGACAGGCCATGCCCGACTGAAAAGCTGGATGCGGTGGTGCAGCCATTTTTGGATAATTACCATGCGTTGATCAGGTCGCAGGAGTGAAGGGGTGAACAGAATGCTTCTTAAATAGTAACGCGTGAGCGATTGTAATGGAAAACCCGCCAAAGGCTGGCAAGTGTGATGGGGCGGACTTGCAATGGAAAGCGCGGTGCCGTCCTGAGCTTGTCGAAGGGCGGCACACGCCAAAAATAAATAAGGATCCAATGGTACCTGGGAAAGAATAGGAAGATCCCTCGCCAGTGGCGGAATGACAATGAAAACGAATAAGCATTTAAGAAAATGAATCAAAGACCAAGGCGTTTAAGAAAAACTCCCATCATCCGCGAGATGGTGGCAGAAACGCGTCTCAGTAAAGAGATGTTCATTTACCCGTATTTTGTGGTCCCGGGTAAAAAAGAAAAGCATGGGATCGATGCCATGCCCGGCATTCATCATTTCTCTACGGATGAATTGCTGAAGGATGCGGAGAAGGGCCTCAAGCTCGGGATCAATAAAATTTTATTATTCGGGGTGGGAGAGGAGAAAACGAAGGATGCGGGCTCTTCGTTCAGCAATAATTCGGTGGTAGTGAAAGCCATTAAGGAGTTAAAGAAAAATTTTGGAGAGGAACTTTACGTGATCACGGATGTATGTGTGTGCGCATACACCACGCACGGCCACTGCGGCATCATTCACGATGATTACGTGCACAACGATTCAAGCGTGGAAGTACTGGCGAAAATGGCTTTGGCCCACGCGCAGGCCGGTGCCGATATGGTGGCGCCCAGCGATATGATGGACGGGCGCATTGCCGCCATTCGCACGTTACTCGATAAAAAAGGACTGGAGAACACTGCGATCATGTCGTACGCGGTGAAATTCGCTTCAGCTTATTATGGCCCTTTTCGCGAGGCGGCCGGCTCCGCTCCTCAATCGGGCGATCGCAAATCGTATCAAATGGACCTGCGCAATGGTCGTGAAGCCATGAAGGAAGCCTTGCTGGATGAAGCGGAAGGCGCGGACATTTTAATGGTGAAACCCGCGCTGGCGTACCTCGATGTGATCTCTAATTTGCGTGCGAACACTTTATTGCCGGTGGCCTGTTACAATGTTTCGGGCGAATACAGCATGGTGAAAGCCGCTGCTGCCAAAGGCTGGATAGATGAACAAAAGATAGTGATGGAGAATATGCATGCCTTCGCGCGTGCTGGAGCGAACATCATTATTACGTATCACGTGAGGGATATTTTGGAGAAAGGGTGGCTCTAACGTACCATAAAAATAAAAGGACAGGCTGCTCCCAGTAAAAATCCCGCGAATACTTCAAGCGGGTGATGTTCTCCTAATTGCAATCGCGCGCTGCCGATAATTCCCGCAAGTAAAAGTAAACCTGCCATAAGTAAAGCTCCGCCCTGGAACTGCAGCAGGTAGCACAGCACGAACATGGCCCCGCATACACCGCCAATACCCACCATGTGCGCGCTTATTTTCCAAAAAAGATTGATCACCACCGTGCACACAATGGCAATGGTGGCGCATAAAATAAAAAGCTTGAGCGTTTGCGGTACATCACGATCGTGCAGCAGCCAGTATTCAGCCATATAAAAAAGAGCAGTGACCAGCAAGGGGACCCTTCTTTCCTGGCGTGTGTGCATGTGTATGCTTTGTATGTAACGCGCGCGCAATAAAATAAGTGTGTTGAGCAATGGAAGGAAAAAGGTGAAGGAGAAGGTCATGCCGATAAGGATCCAGCGCAGGTCCGCTTTCATGAAATACGCTGCGCTGCTGTCCACCCAGAAATAGAGCAGCAGCCCGTAAGTGGGCATGAGCAGGGGATGGAAGAGATAAGAAATGATCTTTGAAAAAGAGGTAAAAGGGGAAACGGAGGAAGTCATTAGGTGGTCATTAAGTCGTCAGGTAGTTAGTCGTTAAGATGTGGAAGTAAACCTGTTATTCGTAGCAATTATTTTTTTGACCCAATAACCACCTAATGACTACCTAATGACAATTTTCTACAACTCCTTCCTCAACCTTGCCACCGGTATCTCCAGTTGTTCGCGGTATTTAGCTACGGTCCTGCGCGCGATGTTATAGCCCTTTTGCTTCAGGATCTTGGCCAGCGCATCATCGGTGAGCGGCTTCTTTTTGTCTTCGGCCGCAATGGAATCCTGTAATATTTTTTTCACTTCGCGAGATGAAACTTCTTCGCCTGAGTCAGTGGAAAGGGATTCCGAAAAGAACGACTTCAATAAAAATGTTCCGAAAGGCGTTTGCACATATTTGCTGTTGCTCACCCGCGAAATGGTGGAGATGTCCAATCCCACGCGCTCCGAAATATCTTTCAATATCATCGGCTTCAGCTTGGTCTCATCGCCCGTAAGGAAATATTCCTTCTGGTAATCCATGATGGCCTGCATGGTGAGCAGCAGCGTTTGATGGCGCTGGTTGATGGCATCAATGAATCCTTTGGCCGATTCTATTTTTTGTTTCACGAACTGTACCGCTTCTTTGCCGGTCTTATCCTTGCGCTGCGAATATTCTTCCAGCATTTGCTGGTACACACGTGCAATTTTTAATTCGGGAATGTTGCGTGAGTTGAGCGAAAGCACCAGTTCCCCGTCATCATTGGAAACGGTAAAGTCCGGGATCACTTCCTGTGTGCTCTTGCTGTCGCTGGCGGCACCACCCGGCTTGGGGTTCAGCTTTAATATTTCCTGTATCACCTGCTTCAGCGTTTCATCGTTGATGTCGAGCTTCTTCTGGATCTTCTCGTAATGTTTTTTCGAAAATTCCTCCATGTGGTTCTTCACCACTTCTATGGCCAGCTGAATGATCTCATCGGCAAAGGTGATGCGCTCCAGTTGCAGCAGCAGGCATTCTTTCAGGTCACGGGCACCCACACCTGCAGGATCGAATTCCTGGATGAGCCTGAGCAGCTCTTCAAGTTCTTCCTTGGTAGTGGAAATATTCTGGGAGAAAGCGATATCATCCACAATGGAGTCAAGGTCGCGCCTTAAGTAGCCGTCATCATCAATATTCCCGATGAGGTAACTTGCTACCTGGTATTGGTGATCGGTGAGGGGCCGCAGGCCGAGCTGGCTGTCCAAAAGGTCGTGAAAACTGTAACTTACTGAGAGCGGGACTTCCCTGCGTTCGTCATCCGGGCTCGTATTATTTACCTTTAATTTATAAGGAGCGGTCTCGTCATCATCCTGGTCCATATAATCACTCAGCGTATACTCGTCCTTATCCCCTCTTTCTTCCTCGTCCTGGTCCTCTGCCGTTTCATTCTCGTCCTGGTCCTTTACCTCATCTTCATCATCTTCAGGGCCGTCCTCAAGGGCGGGATTGATCTCCATCTCTTCCTTTATTCTTTGTTCAAGGGCAACGGTGGGCAACTGCAGCAGTTTCATCAGCTGTATCTGCTGCGGTGAGAGTTTTTGAAGTAATTTTTGAGATAGGGTTTGCTTGAGCATAAATCAGGCCTTCGTACCGGCATCTTTTTCCACAGTGTGAACTTGTGGAGCGTGGTCAGTTTTTTTAAAATTAATCAATAACAACGAACTAATTTACAAATAATAAAACGCGCATTAAAAGCATTTTACACAGCGCGAATTTACGAAATACAGCGTGCGCTCCCAATGAAGAGTGCACTTTTTGCTGAGTAAAAAATTCCCCCTTTTTTCGACACTTGTAAGCTTGCCGTATTGCAGAGAAGGGATTTTTTTGATATAGATCGGCCGGAACCAAAGGCTTCAGCAGGGCCGAACGGAGCTATGCAACGCCTCCCCGGTCCAGACGGGAGCGCTTAGCTCACCGTCTGGGTTTACCCCCGGGATTTGCGTCCCGGTAGCTATCGGGATCGCTCCACTTCTTCTAAAAAATTTGAAAAGAAAAATCATGTTGGCCTAAAACCTCCTGGGGTTATAGAACGATTTCTATTGTAAGACATCCTACCTGCTGAAAAGCAAAAAAGCCGCCCCGGGGAGGAACGGCTTTCAGTAACCCGGATCTTATTAATCCATCGTTAGCGATACACCCACTGTGAAGGGGTAAAGCTGCGGACCTTTCCCATTTTGGAAAAGCGTGGTGAGCGCATAGGTGGCAAATAATCCAAAGCCACCGTAACCGGCACGAACGGTTGCGCTCAAACGGAACGGATCCAGGTAATAATCTGCTTTCTTCTTTACAAAATAATTGTACCCGTCAAGCGAGTACTCCTGCTTGGTTACGGAGTGGATCTTGTATCCACCGATCACACCGCCACCGATGTAAAATCCTCTGCCGGGATGATCGTTGTTGGTATTGAACATCAGCAGCAGGGGAACATTCACGAACGAAACATTGAGGTTGTTCTTGTTGTAATCGATCAGTGAATCGGAATACGCGCTGATGTATGGCGTGTAAGGATCGAGCGTAACGGGATTGTGGAACGCGTAGTGGTTGAATTCGAATCCAAGCCCGCTGATAAGGTTGATGTTATTACGGTACAGGTGAAAATCATGCTCGAAGACATTGAGATTGAAATCGTATGACTTCGCATAGTTCAATTCCAGGAAATCATTGTTGCCGGGAATGCTCAACTGGTTTTGTGCGTCCAGGTAACCGTCCATCCCGAATTCCACCCCGCTCCAGTAATTGAGATGGCCGTTGTGATGATGGTGGTGGTGCTTGTCCTTATCATCGTCATCGCATATCATCACGTTGTTACCCCCGATGTGTACTTTCATCATGGTGTCGTTGGGGTTGTTACTGGTCTGCTCGTCATTCCCGTCCGCATTGTGAATGCTGCTCACCCCGCTCATCTCCACACTTTTTTCTTTGGGATCGCCTTTGTAGGTGATGGAACTTGCTCCTGTTGAGCTGGCATGCAGCGATGTATTCGCCATTACTTTGGCCGTGCTTGCCCCTGCCGTGGAAACGGTCACGTTATCGCTTTGCAGGTTGAATGCTTTTAAGGTCGCAGCGCCCGATACATCGGCTGTGAGCCTGGGACAAACTCCCGAGAGGTTAAGCCCGCTTGCACCGCTCACGTTGGCATCTATCTCGCTGCACTTGATGTCAAGTTTAAGACTGCCTGCACCGCTGGTCTCTATTTTCATTTTATCGCTTGTGAGCTGGTTCTGGGATTTTACGGAAGCGGCACCGCTTACTTCGATGTGGTTAAGCATTTTCACCGTGAGGTAAACTTTCACTTCGCCCTCACCGCCTCCTGTGATCTCCAGGTTCCCGTCCTTTACTTCTGTTTTAACGTTAGGAAGGTCTTTTTCATCGGCCTCCACCTTCAGCGAGTTGGCATCGCCCTGTGTGAGTTGTACTTTAATATTGGAGCCCACTTTGATGCCCGTAAAATCACCCACCTGGCGGTCCTGCGTGGTTTGTGCGAGGCCCAGCGCAGCGGTAATTCCGAATGCGAGTGTAAAAATCAATGTTTTCATAAAATTTTGTTTTGTGTGTCCCGGCATTTGATGCGGGTTGTTCCGTTATTTTTTCTCTGCGCTTTTGTTATTCCTGCCCTTATGACGTACAGGTGTTTCATTTTGTTACTCAGATCACTTTAAAATTCAATTTGAAATTATAGACCTCGCCCGGTACCAGCTTGTCTTTGAAACTCATTTTTTTCAAGCGCTCTTCCACGTGCTGGCGCAAGTCAGTATTGGGAGAATTGATGGCGAGCACGCTTACCTTGCCGTTGTCATCGATGCTGATGAATACCAGCACCGAAGCATTGAAATCGGGCTGTTTTAACTTATCGGGAACGGATAAGCTGCTCGAGATGCTTTTTTTCACTTCGTTTATGTTCCGTTTGCTTTCACCGGCTTGCAGGGAAATGGATCCTGCAGCAAGGAAGAGCGATACGGTAAGGAGGATGATCTTTTTCATGATTTTAATGTGTGGTTTAACTTCTTATTGTTTGCCGGATCCACACATATGACGGAGCGCTGCCCGGACTTGTTACAGCACTTACAAAAAAAATTCAGGGATTGGGTCTTACCGGCCGGGTGTAGGAATAGCGGCCGGCCGAAAATTCGTAAGCCACCAGGCGGTTGTCGTCATTGTATTTTTTCTTCACTTCCACATCGCGGCCGGTGAGGTTGCGAATGCCCTTGGTAAGTACAAGCACGGCATCGTACCAGGTGAATTTCTTTTTGTCCTCGCGGTAGGAGTATTCATCCTGCATTTCATCCTTCAACAAGGCATTCTTCACTTTATAGGTGAGCGCTTCACCCAGCGTGAGATATTCATCATCTTTTTTCTTCAAAGGAACTTCATCACTGTCGTTAAAACTATTCACGAGCACAATATTGTTATACCCTGTTTTATTATTCGCGATCACGTCTTTTTGCGTACTGTCCTTTTTACCGGGGGGCTGCTGCACGATGATCTCCTGTTTTTCACCCTTAGGATGGATCACGTCATTCTTCTTATGTAAGGGGTCATGACCATTGTTGGAGCGAACGATAAATGTTTGCTGTTTTTTTACGAAAGAGGGATCGTTGTTGAGCGGAAGTGTTTTTTTGGTATGCGCAAAATTTACGGCAGGATGTTCATATGAGATGCGGGCGAGTGATTCGCCTGGCGAGATGGCTGAGGGTTGGCGTAAAAGGAAGTAGGCGGCAATAAGAATGGCGACCGATGCGGCAGCGCTCCAGTAATAATAAAGCGGGAGCACGCGCGAGGGTTCTTTGCGCTTGAGCGAGGATTTGCCGGGGAAAATAACGGAAGCATCGGCCTGCAGCTTTGTTTTTTTATGCAAGTCAAACTCCTTGCGCGATGTTTCGTCCAAAAGCAAGGTATCGAGCTGTTGTTGTTGTTCAGGGGTAAGAATGCCTTCAACAGCCGAAATGAAAAGCACCGCTTTATCGCTCATCACCGGCATAATTTCATCTTCACTCTTTTTCAGGTTTTGCTTCGCGTCAAAAATGATATTCTCAACCGGTAAAATGGTTTTACGGTAAAGTTCGAGTTGTGAGCTATAAGCAGGATTTTTTTCAATAAAGGCGAAAAGGGATCTTTGTTCTGCAGGAGAAAGCCTTCCTTCAGCGTAAGCGATGGCGAACAGGTCAAAATTATTTTCGTTCACTTCCTCTTTTTTCAACTGCTCTTTATTTTCAAGACTGATGACCTCTTCAAATTCATGGAGGGAAACATTTTCGAAACTATCGAACTCCTCTTTAAGATGCGGATGCTGCTCGAGGAAAGCCATGAGCTCCTGCACCTGCGTATCGGTGAGGGTTCCCTCGTAATAGTCGAGGAAAAAAGCTTCGTAATTATTTTTATCGATACGCATCACACTACGTTCTCAGCTTTACCTATGTAATTCTTTAAAAATTGCCTCGCACGAAAAATATAAACCTTCACCTGCGACTCATTCAACCCGGTGATCCTCCCTATCTCTTCGTAAGTGTAGCCTTCGTAATCGCGAAGCATGATCACCGAGCGCTGCACTTCGGGAAGTTTGGCGAGCGCCTCGTTCAAAATTTCTTTAAGATCACTGTACTGCCTGTTATGCGCTAATGCCTGCAGGTCGGCTTCATCCAGCCGGCCCTGTTTTTTCTCCCTGCGCAAAAGGTCGATCATGGTACGATAAGCGGTGGTGAACATATAACTCTTTGCGTTCGTACTTTGCACTTCGCTTACCTTCAGCCACAGCTTTTCATAAGTATCCTGCACCACGTCCCTCGCCTTATCTTTATCCTTTACATTTTTCAGGATGAAGCGATACAGGTTATCTGCATACAGGTCAACACAGTTATTGAACTCCTTTACGGTCATTTTTACGTGCTAACGGCCCGGTTCCCCGCCCCGTTGATCAGCTGACGGACAAGCCCCTTCAAAAGTTACACCTTATTATTTATAAGTTTTATTCCTATTTATAATAAGAGAGAAGCACATTTTATTTACATAAAATGTTGATTATCAATGCTTTATAAATAGGCACTTGCTTTTTTCTGATATTAAAGCCTGCAAATTGAGCATAAATTTACAAGTAAAGCAACCTTTGGAAGGTCGCCCACGTCTATAGTTCAGAGGTTAATAACAATACGTTGAAGTTTTTTCCGATCCTGGTCAGACTGATAAAACTCAACACGAACAGCCCCGGACACCCCCGGGGTTGTTTCTTTATATAGGGTCCTCCAGGCTCCACGGGGTGGGTCGATCTTCGTCCCTTCCAATCCTTTCTTCGACCCTTCGTATTGACTTCCTGTCGCAAAAAAGTCTACCTTTGCCGCAAATTTTTAAATCTTAATTAACCAAATGGAAAACAATAATCAAAAGAGCGGCAATAAAGCCATACTCATCGTACTGGCCCTGTTGCTGGTCGGTTCTATCGGTTTTAACATTTACCAGTTCAGCGATAAGAACAAAATGATGACCGAAATGCAGTCGAAGATCGATACGGTTTATATTGAAAAAACCAAGATCCAGGAAACACTCGACATAACTTCGGCTGATCTTTCAAAATATAAAGGCATCAGCGATTCACTTGATAAAGTAGTTGGAGAAAAACAATCCGAGCTGGAAGAGATGGAGAAGAAGATCAAAAACCTCCAGTCAGTAGTGAAGAAGGATGCATCAAAACAAAAGGAGTTGAACGATGCCATTGCCGAATACAAAAAGAAACTGGAAGATGCGCTCGACCAGATCGACCAGCTTGTCCTGGAGAATACAAAGCTTAAGGGCGAGAATCAAAGCCTTACCACGCAGGTGACAGACCTCACCGATGTGAAGAACAACCTCGAGAACAAGGTGAACACGGCTTCCATTCTTAAAGTGGAGTATGTAAAAGTGAAAGCTTTCAAGAAAAAGCTCCTGGGCGATGGCACCACCGAAACTTCCATGGCTAAGAAAGCCACCACCCTCAGCGTTTGCTTTACCGTACTGGATAATAAAATTGCACAGTCGGGTGAAAAGCAGGCCCTCGTTCGCATCATCGCCCCGGATAATCACGTGATCGGAGACAAAAACCAGGGGTCGGGAACATTCAATCGTGTGGATTCTCCCAATGTTGAAACAATGTATACACTTGCTGTTCCTTTCAACTACAACAATGATAAAACCAATTTGTGCGGTGATTGGCACGAGACCGGGAAAACATTCACCGAGGGAACTTATACAGTTGAGATTTACGTGGACAAGATCCTGGTTTCATCCAGTAAATTTGCATTGAAGTAATTTCGTAAAGAATAAAAAATGGAAACCCTGCTCAAGTGAGCGGGGTTTTTCTTTTTTTGCGGTGGAGGAACAGGATGGTGAGGCCGCCAGGTACGCATAAACCCAATCCGAGTAAACGTTCCAGTTCAAGGTCATGAAGAATGGATCCATCCGGGTGTTCATAGTTTCCACCGCTGCCTGCCCAATTCAAAAAATGAAGGTAAGAAGCGAGTAAAATGCATCCTGCCACTGAGAGCATATTGATAAGGAAATAAACATTCACCGCTGAATATTTTTTGGCAAGCAAATAGTTAACTGTCACAAGGTAAGACGGCAGGAATGCTGAAACAAAACAAAGCTCAAGCATTGAAGCGCTGGCTGCTGCCTCATTGCCTTCCCTCCAGGCCCAACCCGCAAGCCAGTGAAAACCCAATACGGGAACAAGATCGATGGTCGCCACCATGACCCAGTATTTTATTTTTGCATTCAAGAAAAGGATCAGAGCACGGGAAGGCCGAGGTTGGAGAGTACGGCCGGGATCTTGAGTTTATTTTGTTCGATCACATTTTTATTGATCTCGAATTTGAGTACGTCATCATCGAGCGTGATAAAGCTCAATGCAGCGCCTTTCTTTGCAAGTCCTTCGCGCTCACCCACCACCAGCACCGAGCGGCCCTTGAGTTTTTCATTGAGCGTTTTCACCATGCTGCTTTTGGAAGAGCAAACGTATACCAATTGGCAGGCAGCTGCTTCCTCGGGGGTACTGATCTTGCGTATCACGATATTGTGACCTTTGGCCTTTTTGGTTTTGGCCATATTCTCGAGTTCCTTCACTACGGGCGAATCGCCCACCACGCCCAGAACAAAATCGCCCTGTATATCGGGCCATTCGATGTATTTCACAAAGTTGTAAACGAAAAGGCTGTACGCTTTGTAATCCACATCCTGCGCGCAGGCCTTCGGCACGCTTACCGCGCCCAGGGCCAGTGCTGCGAATACTGCTAACAGGTATTTATGGATCGTTCTCATTTATGCATTCATCATATAAAAACCGTGCCTACTTCTTTTCTTTCGCTTTGAACTGCAGGTCGTAGCTCAGGCGGAAAACAAACTCGCGTGAAGGACCGGGCAATGGTGCATGACCGCCATTGTACGGCTCGATGTATAATGTTTTCTGGTCGAGAATATCGTACACGCCCGCACCGAGACAAAGTCCTTTTACAATAAGATCATTGTAGCGCAGGAAAATATTTGCAAGTAATACGGGATCGAATTTGCTCAATATATAATTGCCGGCCGTATCAACTCCAGTATAGCCGTACGTGGAACTTCGGAAGGACGCGGAAACATTCACACTGAAGTGACTGTTGATGCGAAAGGACGTATTGAGGTTCAATTTATGCGCAGGGAAAGCGAGCAGCACATTGGGGTTATCCACCACGCTGTAGTCATCTATCTTTTCTTTTCCTGCCACCGTATAAAAGGCATAATTGAAAGTCACATATCCCCATTTATCCTTTATCCTGTATTCCGCCTCAAAGCCACGTGAACCCGATCCACCGAAGTTGTGATAGTTATCCGTTCCCAATGAATCGTTATAGAAATAAACGATGGGATCTTTGGTGGTCATATCAAAAATATTGAACGTGAAAAAAGATTTACGTGTGAACTGGTAACCCATTTCGAGTTCCAGCACGCTGGTCTTCTCCGGCTTTATCCCTCCCGAGGCCTGGCTCAGGTCGATGTTCTCTACCGAGGGCGCACGGAAGGCGTTTGTCCACAAAAATTTAAAATTGAAGCGGCTCAGCTTTTTGGTGAAGCCCACGCGCGGCACGAAAGCCGACCCATATACATTGTGTATGTCATAGCGCGCACCCAGCACAAAATTAACGATGCGCGTTTTGGCCAGGCCCTGGATAAAATACCCCTGGTTGTAATACTTCACGCTTTTGCTGCTGTCGTTAAAAAAGCCTTCGGCAGTTTTATCCACTGCCTTATCCATAAAAAATTCGGCACCGGCCGAAACGTTTATCCTGCGCGTAAAGTTGTAGCTGCCCAATACATTTCCCGAAAAGCGCTCGGCAACACGGAAATAATCGGAAGTGAGTGAATCCACGTTGAGTGT
>DATDFI010000107.1:0-7617 GCA_036522695.1 Bacteroidia bacterium
ACCGGCCATGGTGTGCCGGGCGCCTTCATGAGCATGATATGCGTGCAGTTGTTGAACCTGGTGGTGCGCGACAGGCATGTTACCGCTACGGAGCAGGCGCTTCAATTGCTTGACGAAGGCGTGCGCAGGGCATTGCACCAGAGCGGCAGCGACCACGATACCACGGATGGGATGGACATTGCATTGTGCGCTTTCGATCTTTCCAATAATACGGTGCAGTATTCAGGCGCGTACAGGCCGCTGTATGTTATTCGCAAGGGCGAGCTCATTGAAGTGCCTGCCAATAAATTTTCCATAGGTGGTCACAAGAACATCGATAAAAATTTCAGCGGAAGCAAGGTGCTGTTGGAAAAAGGTGATATGATCTATTTGTTCACCGATGGTTTTGCCGACCAGTTCGGTGGTAAGGATGGAAAAAAATTCAAACTCAAAAATTTCAAAAAGCTTTTACTCTCCGTTTGCGATAAGCCTGTGCAGGAGCAGCACCGCATCATCGAGCGCACCATGGACGATTGGAAATCCAACCAGCAGCAGCTGGATGATATCCTGGTGATGGGAATGCGGATTTAGTCGAATGCCATTTGAGCACTTCGTCATTCTGAGCAAGCCGAAGGGTTGTGTACTGCCACGAGCCAAGGATCATCCTCTTTATTCCGATATCATTTTTCAGAAGCAATGGGCTTCCTTTCTTCTTTCATCTTCCGTCCGGCTGCTTGTGTCGCTATGTCCGGCAATCACGCTGGCCTTTCCGCACGGGCCAGCGGCATAGCGCGGGTCACAAGCATCCGGGCTACGACAAAGGCAGCAGCTCCGTTGGAAACTGCACATCGCTACCGTGCGCATAAATACATGCGGTCATGAACCTCTCCCTGGGAGAGCCTGTGCTGAGTTTGCCCAAGCATCGGGACACCGCTGAGCCGCAGGTGAACCGGGCGCCCGGGAGAGTCTGCGCTGTGCGAAACGAAACAAAAGCTTAAGGAGATTTACTGGATATTTTAGCGAAGAAGCCTGTACTTTTTTTTATTCCGTTCTTATAAACATCCGAACGGATAATTCCCACGCGCTTTCTTAAAAAAACGTAACCGCTGTCGGGAAGCAGGGACGTACAATAACCTCCGTAGGTTGCGTATGTTCCTTTGCAAGACGAATTTCGCTTTGCCCGGGTTGGAATCAAAACTCGAACAGAACATTCCGTTCATCGATCGCGCGATGCAATGCTTTTGTTATTTCAGGATAAGAAATTCCCAATTCTTCGCAAACAAACACACGCCCGTCATAAGGCTTTTTCAATTCATTGAAATATTTTTCAATTCCTGCTTCATCCACGCCCCCTTCCTTTTCAAAAGGAGAATAATCGGGAACGAGTGTTTCTTCTTTTTCATAAACTATTTTTCCGCCTTCCACTCTTTGCGCCAGCGCACTCAACCCATCGAGGTAGCGTATTTCATACCCTTTATTTTCGAAACGCATACCTACATCCAGCGGTCCGCTGCGGTTGTTGTGAAAAAAACCGTAAAAGCGATAATCACTCCTGCTCTGCCGTGAAGCATTACTTATGATGGACAGCATATTCTCCGTATACATCCAGCGAAATGCATCATAAAAATCGGGGCCATCGGCATTCACACGGTAAACAAAATAAAAAACAGCGCTCACCTCGCTATTCACAGGAGCGAGCAAAAATTCTTCTTTCGCATAAATGCGTTTCGGGTCCAGGGCCTGCGGGTGAAATCCCGAGCGCATCCATAAAAAAGTACGCTGTATCCCGGAAGTATCAAAGGAATCGTTCCTGAAAAGAATAGAATTGAAGAGATAGCTCACAAATTATATTTTACTTTTTATTTCATTGAGTAATTGTATCACCGTTTTCTTTCTCATTCCCGCCCCCGAAACATTAACCGATGTGGTGCCGATCCTCACTTCCAGGAAACCGCCTGAAGTGACCGGCATGTTCTTCAACGAGGAATAGGGAATAAAATACCTTCCCGGGTGATCGCTGTACTCATCGTTGTTCACATAAATCCCGCTCGTACCAAAGATGATCCCATACTTCATGCAGCTTTTGGCAGTGCAATCAAGCAGTCCCAACACCTGCTCATCGAGGTAGAGCCTGAAATAACCCGAAGCCGAATCCACCTTCCCGTTCGGGATCTGGGGAGTCACATAATAATCATCCGAATAATAGCGCTGCAAAACGGCCATCACGGAATCCTGCTGCTTTTGAGGTAATTTTTCATGGACCTCGTTAATGGGGATAGTTTGAGCAAGGGCAAAAAGGCCGGGCAACATCCCGATAAACACCAAAGCTGCACGAGCGGAACGAAGTGATTTCATGGTGAATTTAGATTTAAAACGCGTTTTAAGCTCTTAGCCTCAAATAACAGTCACACGTGTATAAAATTGCCGCAAATGCTTTATACGCCTGACATGTAAAAGAAAGTCGTGCGTAAAATTCTCCTTCACCTCTTAAACAGGCGGCTTTTTGATCACTCCTGCCCCTGGCTGACCTGTATACTTTACCACAAAGTACATTTGAAAATAAAATTTTTCCGCCTCAATTTTACAATACGATTTGCAGGTCTTTCGCAGCGTTTAGTGGTTCAGCAATGATCGCTGCTCATGGGCCGGGTTCCTGGTAGTTCCCGGCCTTTTTATTTTAAAAATTCGAGATAACGGGCTGATTAAAAGGATCTTCATATATACCCAAGCCTTATGATTAATTAGTTCAGGTAGCCACCATGCCGACCGAAAGAAGCTTAGAGGACACGGACCGGGATGCAGGATGGGATTGGGCTGGGTTCCAACAACAAGCATGCCTTTCCCCGGCTTTGACGCGATTTTTGCAAAAAAATCCCGGAAATCCGTTTATAAATTGACCGATATGCCGCCATAGCTTTTTCATTTTCAACGAAAAAAAAGTTATGAACAGGACTTGCCGGATTGAATAATTTACTACCTTTGCCGTCCCCAAAATTGGGAGGGGGTGTATTTTACATTAATTAAACTCTGTAAATCAAGTAGTTGAAATGCCAACGATACAGCAATTAGTAAGAAAAGGTCGCGCCAGATCCACCAACAGGAGTAAATCCGCAGCATTGGCTTCCTGCCCTCAGCGCAGGGGCGTATGTACCAAAGTGTACACGACCACTCCGAAAAAGCCGAATTCGGCCCTTCGTAAAGTGGCGAAAGTGCGCCTTACCAACGGGACCGAGGTGATCGCGTACATCCCCGGTGAAGGACATAACCTGCAGGAACACTCGATCGTGTTAGTGCGTGGCGGAAGGGTGAAAGATCTTCCGGGCGTTCGTTACCACATCGTGCGCGGTGCATTGGATACCGCAGGAGTGGAAAATCGCAGGCAGCGCAGGAGTAAATACGGTGCTAAAAAGCCGAAAGCCGGTGCCGCAGCTAAAAAAGAAGCGAAATAATCATAACAGCAACAATTAGTCATTCTAATATTCGTCCAGTACAATGAGGAAGACCAGAGCAAAAAAGAGATTACTCTTACCCGACCCGAAGTTCAACGACATCCTGGTAACACGTTTCGTGAACAACATGATGTTTGACGGAAAAAGAGGGAAAAGCTTCAACATCTTTTACGATGCGCTTGAGCTCGTGCAAAAGCGCACCGAGCAGAATGGACTTGAGGTGTGGAAAAAAGCATTGAGCAATGTAATGCCCAATGTAGAAGTGAAGAGCCGCAGGGTTGGCGGTGCCACTTTCCAGATCCCCCAGGAAGTTCGTCCGGAGCGTAAAATCGCCCTCGGCATCAAATGGTTGATCCTGTACGCACGCCTGCGCAATGAAAAATCAATGGCGCATAAACTGGCTGGCGAGATCATCTCTGCATCAAAAGAAGAAGGTGCGGCATTCAAAAAGAAAGAGGACACGCATAAAATGGCCGAAGCGAATAAGGCTTATTCGCACTTCAGGCTCTAATATATAAGGAAGAGGAGAACAGAAAATGAGCGATCTTAAGTATACAAGGAACATTGGTATTGCCGCGCACATCGATGCCGGTAAAACTACCTGTACAGAGCGTATTCTTTACTACACCGGTGTAAATCACAAGATCGGTGAGGTGCACGAAGGTGCGGCTACCATGGACTGGATGGAGCAGGAACAGGAGCGGGGTATCACCATTACTTCGGCTGCTACTACCTGCTTCTGGAATTACCCCACCAATAATGGACAAAAAACTCCTGATTCCAAACAGTACAAATTAAATATCATCGATACTCCGGGGCACGTGGATTTCACCGTTGAAGTGAACCGTTCGCTGCGCGTGCTCGATGGACTCGTATTCCTTTTCTCTGCCGTTGATGGTGTTGAGCCTCAATCGGAGACCAACTGGCGTCTTGCCAACAATTACAATGTGACCCGTATCGGTTTCGTGAATAAAATGGACCGCGCGGGAGCCGACTTCCTTAACGTGGTGAAGCAGGTACGTGAAATGCTGGGCGGCAACCCCGTTCCTCTCCAACTTCCCCTGGGTGCTGAAGAGAATTTCCGTGGTGTAGTTGACCTTATTAATAATCGCGCCATTGAATGGAGCGAAGAGGACAAAGGAATGTCCTACAAGGTTGTTCCCATTCCGGACGATATGAAAGAAGAGGTACACCAGTACCGCGAAAAACTCCTCGAAGCGATCGCAGAATTTGACGAGAAGCTGATGGAGAAATTCTTTGATAACCCGGATTCTATTTCTGAAGCCGAGATCTTAACTGCACTTCGTCAGGCTTGTATCGCTGGCAAACTCGTTCCTATGGTTTGCGGATCGGCTTTCAAAAATAAGGGTGTTCAAACCATGCTGGACTACGTGATGGCCCTTATGCCCTCACCTATCGACAAAGACAATATTACCGGAACCAATCCTGATACCGGGGAAGAAGTTCACCGCAAGCCCGATGTGAAAGAACCTTTCACTGCACTGGCATTCAAGATCGCTACCGATCCTTTCGTTGGCCGTCTCGCTTACTTCCGCGCTTATAGCGGCCGTCTCGATTCAGGATCTTATGTGCTCAATACACGTTCCGGCCAAAAAGAACGCATCTCTCGCATCTTCCAGATGCATGCGAATAAGCAGAACCAGATCCCCTTCATCGAAGCAGGTGACATTGGTGCTGCAGTAGGTTTTAAGGACATCAAAACAGGTGATACACTTTGTGATGAGAACAATCCTATCGTTCTTGAAGCAATGAATTTCCCTGAACCGGTGATAGGCCTTGCGATCGAACCCAAGACCCAGGCCGACCTCGATAAGCTCGGTAACGGACTGGCGAAACTCGCTGAAGAGGATCCCACGTTCCGCGTAAAGACCGATGAAGATTCGGGCCAAACCATTATCAGCGGTATGGGCGAGCTTCACCTCGAGATCATCGTTGATCGCTTGAGACGGGAATTTAAGGTGGAAGTGAACCAGGGCGCTCCCCAGGTTAATTATAAAGAAGCCATCACGGGCACTGTTGAGCATCGTGAAGTATATAAGAAACAAACAGGTGGTCGCGGTAAATTCGCGGATATCAAGTTCACCGTTTCCCCTGTGGATGCCGACTTCGTTCCGGATAAGAAAAATGGAGGCCTCCAGTTCGTGAACGAGATCACGGGTGGTAATATTCCTAAGGAATTCATTCCTGCAGTTGAAAAAGGTTTCCGTTCGGCCATGATCAATGGCGTACTGGCCGGTTTCCAGCTGCAAACAATGAAGGTTGTCCTCACCGATGGTTCTTACCACGATGTGGATTCCGATTCGCTGTCGTTCGAAATTTGCGCGAAGACCGCTTATCGTGAGGCACTCCCGAAAGCACGTCCTGTGCTGCTCGAGCCTATCATGAAAGTGGAGGTGATCACTCCTGAGCAAAACATGGGTGATGTGGTGGGTGACCTGAACAAGCGCAGGGGCCAGATCGAAGGCATGGACAGCCGCGGCAATGCACAAGTGGTGAAAGCAAAAGTTCCGCTCGGTGAGATGTTCGGTTACGTAACACAGTTGCGTACCATTACTTCCGGTCGTGCAACTTCTACGATGGAATTCTCTCACTATGCTGAAGCTCCGCGTAACGTAGCTGATGAAGTGATCGCAAAAGCAAATGGTAAAAAAGCAATAAAAGTTTAATAACGTTCTTTAAATCAAACCAGGGTATGAGCCAAAAGATCAGGATCAAATTGAAATCTTACGATTACAATCTCGTAGACAAATCAGCCGAGAAGATCGTAAAGACCGTGAAGCTTACAGGAGCAGTGGTAAGCGGACCCATTCCGCTTCCTACGCACAAGAAGATCTATACGGTACTGCGTTCACCACACGTGAATAAAAAAGCGCGTGAGCAGTTCCAGCTGTGTTCATACAAGCGCCTGCTCGATATTTACAGCCCTTCCTCAAAGACCGTTGATGCTTTGATGAAGCTGGAGCTCCCGAGCGGTGTTGAGGTGGAGATCAGGTAAACGCGTAAATCGAAATACATTAATCAATAAATAGACATAGCAATGTCCGGACTGATAGGTAAAAAAATAGGAATGACCAGCATTTTTGGTGCCAATGGAAAGTATGTTCCATGCACAGTTATCGAAGCTGGTCCTTGCGTTGTAACGCAAGTAAAAACCCGGGAAAAGGACGGTTATGAAGCTGTTCAGCTTGCTTATGGCGAAAAGAGGGAGAAACATACTTCCGGTGCCATGCAGGGACATTTCAAGAAAGCTTCCACCACTCCCAAAAGAAAACTGGCCGAGTTCAAAGGATTTGAAGGCGGCAAAAATCTCGGTGAGGTACTCAATGCCGCTGATGTTTTTGCTGAAGGTGAATTCGTTGATGTGGTGAGCACTGCAAAAGGAAAAGGATTCCAGGGCGTTATCAAGCGCCATGGCTTTAGCGGTGTGGGCGGTCAAACGCACGGTCAGCACGATCGTCTCCGCGCTCCCGGTTCCAATGGTAATTCTTCCACCGGTGCCCGCGTGATCCCCGGCAAACGCATGGCAGGCCGCAAAGGCGGCCATCGTGTGAAATCCATCAACCTGGAGATCGTGAAGGTGATCGCTGAGAAGAATCTTGTCCTTATCAAAGGATCCATCGCAGGAGCAAAAGGAACTTTTGTATTAATCGAGAAATAAGAATTGAAATGGAATTGACCGTAATAAATAAGAGCGGGAAAAAGACCGATAAGACCGTAAAGCTCAGCAAAGACATCTTTGCTATCGAGCCTAACGATCATGCGATCTATCTCGATGTGAAGCAGTACCTCGCCAACCAGCGCCAGGGAACACACAAATCAAAAGAAAGAGCAGAGATCAACCGCAGCACCAAAAAAGCGATCCGCCAGAAAGGAAGCGGTGGCGCAAGAAGGGGAAGCATGAAATCGCCTCTGGTTCGTGGCGGTGGCCGTGTGTTCGGTCCCAAGCCGAGAGATTATTCTTTCAAACTGAATAAAAAAGTGAAAGAACTCGCGCGCAAATCGGCACTGAGCTACAAAGCAAAAGACAACAACATCACTGTGTTGGAGGATATCAATTTTGATAAGCCGGGAACACAGGAATATACAAAACTCCTCGGCAACCTTAAGCTGGATGATAAAAAAACACTTGTAGTACTCGCAGAGAACAACAAGAACCTTTATCTCTCTT
>DATDFI010000108.1:0-4340 GCA_036522695.1 Bacteroidia bacterium
GCCGGCTTTATCTTTTTTAGGTCCGAATGCGAACCAGCTTACCAGCAGGATCGCAGCTATACTGATGAATATCTTTTTCATGTTTTTCTTTTTTTTAGGGATATGATTTTTAAAAGCTGACCTGGAACTGCGCGCTGATCACATCGTTATTGATCTGCGGTCCTTGCTCCTTTCGCAGGGAATAACTCACCTGCACCTTGGCCCACTCATTGATGAAATAATTCAGTCCGCCTGTGTACCAGGAAGTGATATCATTCTGAGGTTGTGACTCAGGCGCTTTAAAGGTGTTGGGATCATATGTGTCATAACGCAATACCACCTGCAGTTGTTTCGGAAAGATGAACCAGGTCGCTTGCGTGTACCAACCTGCCCGGACAAGGTCTTCTGTCTTGCCATTGATCTTCGTTTTTCCATCCTGGCCTAAAATATACTCGGCCTTAACAGACCAGGAGTGGTAATGGAACGCCACCTCGGCACCACTGCGAACGCGCCTCTGGTTTTTCGAAGGGCTTCCCCATGCATCGTAGCCATTATAATAAGAAGCGCCTATATCGAAAAAGTGGAAAGGATGCGCAACAAGGCGGCCGGCAATATCCTTGGATTCGTTCAAGTCAACCACATTGATGCCCTGCCCGTTGAATGCCCCGAGATAATAGTCGAAAATGAACCGATCGTTCCGCTTCCACACATTTCCGCTCACTTGTATACCGATGTCGCGGCCATTGTTATTGCCGATCACATCTTTGTCCCGGCTTACGAGCGCATTCACCACCTGTGAGCGATCGATGAATTCCAACTGCCGGTCGGGAGTCAAATTCTCGAGGGAAAAGGGAACATAGAACTGTCCCGCAGTGATCTTGAGGAAATCGTAAGGTTTAAATGACACAAAAGCATCGATAAGTTTTGGTGAAGAAGCGAAATCGGTCATCAATCGGTATTCCCACACCTTATTTATCGAGCCTCTTATATCCAGGCGTGCCCTGCGAATATCAAAGCCATCGGGTTTGTCGGCTTCCTGCAGCGACTGGAAACGGACCTGGGAGTAACCGCTGATCTGTACGCCCCTGCCCGCCTGTATAGGAAAAAGTGTTTGATTTTTTTTATTCTGCTCCTGTTTTACCGAATAGTCGGAACGAAGCGAGTCGGCTTCACGCTGCGTGAGCAATCCTTTTTTCTGAAGGATATTCACTACGTCTTCATTCGATTGGGCGAACACCTTTGCAGTAAAAAGGGAAAGAGCTGTAAATAGAAAGTAGCTTTTTGTTTTCATATGTTTTGTTCTTATTGAAATGAGTGTCATAAGAGTCTTGGAGGAAATGTGGGGTCGCAGTTACCGGCCGCGCGCGTCCCGGAAATTTTAGCATGCCCGAAGGCACATGCACATACAGCGCTGGAGAGAAAGGAGGATATGTACGTAAGGGCTCATGAATACTTTGCGGGGCA
The DNA here is from genome assembly GCA_036522695.1 of Bacteroidia bacterium. GTDB lineage: Bacteria > Bacteroidota > Bacteroidia > JADZBD01 > JADZBD01 > DATDFI01. Next base: position 1,444 of record DATDFI010000108.1, read on the forward strand.
AATGTATATAAATTCTATCAAGTTAGTAGACTTTTAAGAAAAAAAATTATTTTTTTCTTTTAGCCTGGCTTTCAGTGGTTTTTAGAAGGGATTGCAGCGTGGTCAGGCTCATGACCTGGCGTGCTCCCTCACGTATTTTGATGAATTCGATGCGGAGCGAACAAGTCTTCTCATCATCGCAATCCTCGCATTTTTCGTAAAAATTAAGTGATACGCAGGGGAGCAAAGCAATGGCCCCGTCAAAGATCCGGTAAATATCAGCGACCGATACTTTAGAGGGATGCTTGATCAGGTAATACCCGCCCCCGATCCCCTGCTTGCTATTCACGATGCGCGAATGTTTTAATTCCAGCAGGATCTGCTCCAGGAATTTTTTCGGGATATGTTCTTTTGCAGCGATATCGGCCGTTTGCAGGTACCCTTTTTCATAATTGGCTGCAAGTCTCACCAGGGCTTTGATGGCGTATTTGCATTTCATTGACATCATAACGGACAAATATACCGATAAGCTTGATAAGGGTGAGAAAGGAAGAGGAATGTGAAACTTGCAGGCGCCTGGGCCCCTCCAAAGCGATCATACCTTTTAGGAAAAAAAAAGAATCAAAATTTGCGTAGCTACATAACTACACATATATTTGTAGTCAAATAACTACGCAATGAACCTCAGGCGAGACGTATTCCAGGCCATAGCTGATCCCACCCGCAGGGCCATACTCCTGCTGCTGGCATCCCAATCACTCACTGCAGGCGCAATAGCCGCAAAATTCGATACCGCCCGCCCCACGGTCTCCAAACACCTGCAGATCCTTACCGAATGTGAATTGCTGGAACAGGAGCAGAACGGGCGGGAAATGTATTATCACCTCAACGCAAAAAAAATGAAAGAGATAGATGAGTTCATAGAGCCTTTTCGTAAAATGTGGGATGCCCGGTTCAATAAACTGGAATCGATCATGAAAAATTACAAATCGAAAAAATAAATGGAACAAAAAACAAAGGTGCATGCAGAAGAGGGCCGGCAGGACCTGCAGATCGTAAGAGAATTCGATCTTCCGCTCGAATTACTGTTCAAAGCGTACGAAGATCCTGTTATTGTGGAGCAGTGGATGGGGACAAAAGTGCTGAAGCTGGAAAATAAAAGGCAGGGCGCTTATCAATTCGTGACAACCGACCCCAAGGGAAATAAGCACGGTTTCAGTGGCGTGGTACACGATTTTGTTCCGAACAGGAAGATCACGCGGACATTTGAGATGGAAGGTTCTCCCTTTGATGTTCAATTAGAATTCCTCGAATTCGAAAAGCTTACAGAAGAAACCAGCAAGCTTACCATGCATACGGTATTCCGTTCAGTTGCGCACCGGGACCAGCTGTTGAAAATGCCTTTCGCTATGGGAATAAATATGGCGCATGCCCGCCTCGAAGAGATCATGAAGAAATTAAAATGAAGACCATGATAAAAAGAAAGAAGGTCATGTATTGGGTAGCGACCATTTGGTTATCGCTGGGGATGGTGGTGACCGGTGCCGGGCAACTGATCAAAATGAAGGAAGGGCAGGGCGGGTTGGAAATGATCTCGCACCTGGGATACCCCGCTTATTTTATGACACTGCTTGGTGCCTGGAAGGTATTGGGAGTGGTGGCGGTGCTCGTTCCAAAATTTCCTTTGCTGAAAGAATGGGCGTATGCAGGTTTTTTCTTTCTTACGACCGGGGCGATGTTCTCGCATATCTCATCGGGAGATCCTTTTACTTCACTTCTGCCTTCATTGCTCCTGCTGGTATTAACTGTTGCATCCTGGTATTTAAGACCAGTGGAAAGAAAAGTATCTTTGACCCGGAATTAAAATCAAGACCTGGTGAAGAAAGTACTGTCATCCAAACAACGTAACCAGCTTTTTGCTGTCCTCCGGTCCCGGTTCGAAAAGAATATGAAGCGTCACGAAAATGTGAAGTGGCTATTGATGCAGGAGAGACTGGAGGCCGCCACCGGGAAATTATGGTCGCTTTCGGAAATGGAAAGAACGGGTGGTGAACCGGATGTGATCGCACCCGGTGAAAAGAGTGATGGATATTTTTTTTATGATTGTTCGGCCGAAAGCCCGGCCGGGCGCAGGAACCTGTGTTACGACAAGGAAGCCCTGGAGTCACGGAAGGAACATAGGCCCCAAAGCAGCGCGGTAGAAATGGCGGCACAAATGGGCATTGAGCTTTTGGGAGAAGAAGAGTACAGGACACTGCAGCAATTCGGGACTTTCGATGCAAAAACATCGAGCTGGATAAAAACGCCCGGTGACATCCGTAAACTCGGTGGAGCGCTTTTTGCAGACTTTCGCTATGGAAAGGTTTTCGTGTATCACAATGGAGCGCAATCTTATTATGGAGCAAGAGGCTTTAGAGGCAGGATCAGGATTTGAAATTTAAAGAATTATCATCATGACAAAAGGCGCAGCTAACCCCAGGGTTGATTTTTACTTCGTGAAAGCCAAGAAATGGCGTGAAGAATATGAAGAACTCCGGTCGATCGTTCTTGACTGCGGACTGGACGAGGAATTGAAGTGGGGGCACCCTTGTTATGCCTTGAACGGAAAAAATGTGGTGCTTATGCATGGCTTCAAAGAATACTGCGCATTACTTTTTATGAAGGGAGCTTTGCTAAAAGATCCCAAAGGAATTTTGGTCCGGCAAACGGAGAATGTGCAATCGGCCCGCCAGATCCGCTTCACGAGCCCTGAGCAAATTATCAAAATGCGGAATACGATCAAGTCGTATGTAAAGGCGGCCATTGATGTGGAAAAGTCAGGCGCGAAAGTGGAATTAAAGAAAACGAAAGAGTTCCCGCTCGCTGAAGAATTCAAAAATAAGCTGGATGAGGATCCCGATCTGAGAAAAGCATTTTAT
>DATDFI010000109.1:0-3112 GCA_036522695.1 Bacteroidia bacterium
ACAGAGAAAACCATGTAAGTTCATAGCGAGGCCGTGTGCAGCAGTGCAATTAATGAATTCGTCAGCAAACATTATTAATATTAACGTAAATCTGATTAATAAGACACCCCTTTGCATTCTCCCGAAAATCATCGTACGTTTGAGAGCTATGAAATTCCTGCGAATAGTTGTTTTCACCCTCGTCTGGGCATTCCTGGGATTTATTGTAGGTTACCTGCTTTTTGCGCGTTGGGGAAGTGAGTTCATTCCCATCAAGAGTATTTTCATGAGTAATAAAGTGGAGGATGCAGTGCTCGAGGGATGGATGCGCGTACGTTTGAAGATCTGCGGTACCTCTGCGGCATTCGGTTTTGCCGGGCTCATTGCCATTCTCTTTATCGAGTTCCGCGGCAGGGCCCCCCGCGCAACCGACACCGGTTTTTACGAATGCAAATATTGCGGCTTCAAGTCGGAAGAAAAAACACCCTTCTGCATCGCCTGCGATCGCGATGACAACGGACTTACCAAAGAGGATTATAAAAAACGTGCCGCTGAAAAATTGGGTAAGATCTAAGCCTTTTTCCCGGTATCCTTTTCTATCATGGCGCCTACCGTCCACAGCGCAAAAACAAAAAAGCAATTGGCCATGCGGTTATCCATGTGCTCCCCGAAAGGCAGCATCATGAACAATGCGCTTACAGGGATCCCGATAAGCTTTACCACTTTCGCGTTTTCATAATCGAGCAAGGGATCGCCAGGTTGTAAGGTGCGGAGCCTGGCATTGCGGATAAAATCTACCACGAAGTGAATAGCTTCTATGCAAAAGATCACCCCTGCTGCCCATAAAGAGAATATGAAAGCGTTCTCGAATTTTTCCATATTGATCTCACCACTCGATTCTTTCGCCAGCAACGCTGCGATCCCGAAAGTGAACAGGGAGCCCGCCATAAAGGTCCACCAGTAACCTATCATTGCAAAAAGCACGGAAAAGAATTTTTGCCGCATGGCAGGGGAACAAAACAAGCCGGTGAAAAAACGCAGGCAGAGAAATATCCCGAAAATGATGGCCTCGAACCACATCATGAAAATAATGCTGAGCGCACTCCACCCGAAAAACAAAGTGCCGATGATGGGGATCATTGCGTAAACAATGCGCAGGCCTTTGAGGAAATGAAGCCCGGTGCGCTTTTGCAGGCCTGCAAGAAAATAGAAAAGAAAAAAGCTGGTTGCGTAACCGGAAAAGATGGAGAGAATAACGCGGGTGATACTGCGCATGGCCTATTTTAAAATTTCGGCAAGTGCTTTTTGGTAGCCGGAATCTTCCGTCATGCCGTTATGCCCCTGGCCCGGGAGTGTGATCAGCGTATCTCCTTTTTTGAATGACTTTTTCAGTTCAAGGGATGAAGAGTAAGGTATCATCTCATCCGAATCTCCATGAAAGATCACCACCGGCATTTTACAGTCCTTGATGTACACCTCCGTTTCAAATTTATATTTAAGCAAAAATGTGGGGACGAAAGGGTACTCTTTGTGCATCATATCCACGAGGCTGTAATAAGGCGCCTGCAGAATAAGCATGCGCGGGTGATTGGTGGAGGCCATCAGCGTGGCAGGATCGGTGCCGAGCGAGTAACCGAGCATCACTATTTTACCTTCATCGTATCGCTTTTTCATTTCATCATAAGCGCATTGTATGTCGCTGAAAAATTGTTCCTGCCCGCTTATTGTTCCTTCGCTCTTTCCATAACCCCGGTAATCGAGTAAAAAAATATCATAATGGAGAGCGGTATAGTTCTTTGCCACGTTCGACCATGTCCGCAAGGAGCCTGCATTGCCGTGCAGGTAAAAGATCAAGCCCTTTGCGCTGTCGGCTTTAAATAAAAGGCCGTTCAACGTTGAATTGTCCTTCGTTTTAATTTGCAATTCTTCAAAGGGCTGGTTGAACGAGAATTTAAAATTGTGATCGAGCTTTTCGGGATGGAAAATTATTTTTTCCTGTAAAAAATAGAGCGCCACACAAATTGCAACATAGATGAAGCAAAGGGCCATAAATGTGCGGATAAAAAATTTTTTCATTCTACATCCGGTTCACCGGCAAGTATTTTTTCATTGGTCCAGGAAGTGAAGCCATCCATGAGATCGGCAAGGCGATCAAAGTGTGTTTCGTCTCCAGGCACCGATAATTCTACGAGGAAGCGACTCAATAGTTGATAAATTTTCAGCTTGCTGAAGCCGGCCTGGCTTTTTTCTTCGATCCATTTGAGCAGTTGTGTGCGGTAATCATCGCGCGCAATAAGTTCGCGCAGTGTGTTGGCGCAATTCCGGAACTCTATTTTGGAATCGAAATCCATTTTTATCAGAGGGCAGGCAATACTTTTCCTTTTACCTCCCCGAAGCCGATTCGCAGGCCATCGCGCTCGCTCCACCCGCGCATGATCACCGTATCGCCATCATTGATGAATTTACGCTCGCTTCCATCGCCCATCTTCACCGGCTTTGTTCCGCGCCAGGTGATCTCGAGCATGGAACCAAATGAATCAGGAGTGGGGCCGCTGATGGTGCCGGAAGCCATTATGTCGGCTACTTTGATATTGCAGCCATTAACCGTATGGTGGGCAAGTTGTTGCTCCATGGTCCAATACATGTAGCGGTAATTGCTTTTGCATACGCGCGTTTCATCCTTGCCTTCGGGTTGAATGAATACTTCGAGGTTAATGTCGAGATTTTTCTCACCGCTGTATTCAAGGTAGGGAAGCACTTTGGGGTCCTGCTTGTAACCGGCCACGCGAAATGGCTCGAGCGCATCCAGCGTAACCACCCAGGGTGAGATGGAAGAACAGAAATTTTTCGCGAGGAAAGGCCCGAGCGGAACATATTCCCAGGTTTGAATATCGCGCGCGCTCCAGTCATTGAAAAGCACCATCCCGAAAATATGGTCATCCGCTTCAGCGGTGCTGATGCTTTGCCCAAGTTGGGTGTCGCTGCAGGTGATAAAAGCTACTTCCAACTCAAAATCCAAAAGTTTAGTGGGACCGAAAACCGGGTTCTCGGCATCGGCCGGTTTGGTTTGGCCTTTGGGCCTGTGGAAATTGGTGCCGCTCACCACGATGCTGGAAGCGCGGCCGTGATAACC
>DATDFI010000110.1:0-4852 GCA_036522695.1 Bacteroidia bacterium
ACGATCGCAAGATGACCGCTGCCGTGGTTTTCTCGGGTGCCTGGGTAGAGAGCATGTACATTGCATCGCATGTACTGCCAAAGACCAAGGACAGCAAACTGGCTGTGCAGCTGGCCGACCAGATGAGCATTCTCGAATCGCTTATCAAGGAATTGAAATTGCATGAGTCGAAGGACAGCAACATCAGCGGATTGCTCAGCAACCTTAACTCCGTTCATGACATCATTGCCAGCATTCCCGGTGTGAAAGAAATGATGGACAGCGATAAACCTTCGGAAGTGAAGATCGAGGCGAGCGAACAGCAATTGAAGGACCTCACCAAAAAACTGGAAGAGGTTCGTAACATGATCATCAAAGCTTAACCAAAAAAGAAAAACTTACGTTTAAACTCATAAAACTATGACCAAGCACATTTTATCATTGACAATGGTTTTTGCGGTGATCTTTGCTACAGGTTTCACCATCATACAAAAATCGAAGGATATGTGTAACCCGGTTGAAATGAAAAAGAAGACCGAGCCCATGATGAAGCCTTTCACTTACGACTCGGCAAAACTCACCCGCATCAACCTCACCAAAAAACCCATGTTGCAGGAAACGGAAGTGCCGCTTTCATTGTTCGGTGCGTACCGTCTTGTGTTCAACACCATGGCAATGCCTAAAAAGATCGGCATCAACGTGTACAACAAGGATAAATCATCCAGCAAGCGAACGTTGCTGTTCTCCAACAAGGATTCACTGGAAACCAATACGGACCTGATCTACAACCCGGAGAAACACACGCGCAAGGTATATGTGGATTACGATATCCCTGCCGACAGCCTGAACCTGAAGATCAAAGGATGCGTTTATTTTATGCTCGGCTATAAATAAGCTGAAGCTCAAAAAACAAAGAAGCGTCCTGCTAAAAACAGGGCGCTTTTCTTTTATATATACGTTATCTTTGCAAGCCGATAAAAAAAATACCTGTGTTGTATGCAGGAAAAAACTATGATCAACATCACCCTACCCGATGGCTCGGTGAAACAGTTTCCCAAGGGAGCCACTGCGATGGATGTCGCGAAAAGCATTAGTGAAGGTTTGGCGCGCAACGTACTGGCCGCAAAAGTTAACGGGCAGGTGTGGGATGCCACACGTCCCATCGAGAGCGATGCGACACTTACGCTTTTAACCTGGAACGATAAAGATGGGCAATCCACCTTATGGCATTCCTCGGCTCACCTGATGGCGGAAGCTTTGGAGTTCTTTTACCCCGGGGTTAAATTCTGGGTGGGGCCCCCGGTTGACAACGGTTTTTATTACGATGTGGACCTGGGCGGAAAAACCATTTCGCCCGAGGATTTCAAAAAGATAGAAGATAAAATGCTGGAGCTTGCGCGACAAAATAATCCCTATGTGCGCAAGGAGATGAGCAAGGCGGATGCGGTGAATTATTTCAAGGAAAAAAATGACGAGTATAAACTCGACCTGCTCCAGAATTTAGAGGACGGAAATATCACTTTTTACCAGCAGGGAAACTTCACCGACCTGTGTCGTGGTCCGCACATCCCGAGCACGGGCCTCATCAAAGCGGTAAAGATCATGAGCATTGCCGGTGCTTACTGGAAAGGCGATGAGAAGAACAAACAGCTCACGCGCGTGTACGGCACCAGCTTCATGAAGCAAAAAGACCTTACCGATTACCTGAACATGCTCGAGGAAGCTAAAAAACGCGATCATCGCAAACTGGGTAAGGAACTCGAGATATTCACTTTTGATGATGATGTGGGTCCGGGACTGCCGCTCTGGCTGCCCAATGGCGCTGCCATCATCGAGCAGTTGGAGAAGCTGGCAAAGGATACCGAACAAAAAGCCGGTTACCAGCGTGTGCGTACTCCTCACCTCGCGAAAGAAAACATGTACAAGACCAGCGGACACCTGCCCTATTACGAGGACAGCATGTTCCCGCCCATGGTGATGGATGGAGAGAAATATTACCTGAAGGCGATGAATTGCCCGCACCATCATAAAATTTTTGCGACACTTAACCCGAGTTATCGCGACCTGCCCGTGCGCCTGGCTGAATATGGCACCTGCTATCGTTATGAGCAGAGCGGGGAGTTGTTCGGCTTGATGCGCGTGCGCTGCCTGCAGATGAACGATGCGCATATCTATTGCACGAAAGAACAATTTGCCGATGAGTTCCGCGCGGTGAACGAGATGTACCTGAAGTATTTTAAAATTTTCGGGATTGAAAAGTACGTGATGCGTTTCAGCACGCACGAGCCATCCAAGCTGGGGAAAAAGTATGTGGATAATGCAAAGCTGTGGATAGAGACCGAGAACATGGTGCGATCTGTGCTTATCGATTCGAACATACCCTACGTGGAAGTGCCGGATGAAGGGGCATTTTACGGCCCAAAAATAGATGTGCAGGTATGGAGCGCAATCGGCCGTGAATTCACTTTGGCCACCAACCAGGTGGATTTTGCCGTGCCGGGCCGCTTCGGGCTTACTTTCCGCAATGCCAATAATGAGCTGGAAACTCCTATTTGCATTCACCGGGCGCCCCTGGGTACGCACGAGCGTTTTATAGGTTTCCTTATCGAACATTATGCGGGTAATTTCCCCGTATGGCTTACTCCCAAACAGGTCTACATTTTACCCATCAGCGAGAAGTATAATGAGCACGCAAAAAAAGTTTTGAGTTTGCTGAATTTTTACGATATTCGCGCCCTCGTTGACGAACGTAACGAGAAGATTGGCAAGAAGATACGGGATACCGAGTTAAAAAAGATCCCTTATATGCTGATCATCGGTGAAAAAGAGGCGGCCGACAATAGTGTTTCGGTGCGCAAACATGGCGAAGGTGATAAAGGCCCTATGAGCATTGAGGCCTTCGGAAAGATGATCAGTGACGAAATAAAGCAGATACTTGAATAGCAATAAAGTTTAACTAAAAACCTAATACAATAGCAGCACCATTTTTTAAACCGAAACCGAGGCCTTATGTGCCGAGGGGGCCGCGCGGGTTCCAGAAGAAAGAGGACCTGCACGCCATCAACGAGAAGATAAAGGCGCGCACCGTGCGCGTGGTGGGAGAAAACATCACACAGGGAGTTTTTCCTATTGAGCAGGCGCTTAAGATCGCGGCCGAACAAGGAGTTGACCTGGTAGAGATCGCGCCCACAGCCGATCCTCCCGTTTGCCGTGTGGTCGATTACAAAAAGTTTCTTTACGAACAGAAAAAGAAACAGAAAGAGATGAAGGCCAAGGCCCAGAAAGTGGTGATCAAAGAGATCCGCTTCGGGCCGCAGACAGATGATCATGATTTCAATTTCAAAAAAAATCATGCGATCAAGTTCCTGCAGGATGGCGCAAAAGTGAAGGCCTTCGTTTTCTTCCGCGGAAGATCGATCGTTTTCAAAGAACAGGGGGAATTGCTCCTGCTGCGTTTTGCAAATGAGCTGGAAGAATACGGGAAAGCGGAACAGCTCCCGATGCTCGAGGGAAAAAAGATGCAGATGATCATTGCTCCGAAGAAGAAATAAGTAGTATCAAGTATAAAGTCCCGCCCTTTCTCAAGTTCAGGGTGGCATTAAATAAGAAAAAAGAAAGAAAATGCCGAAGATGAAAACAAACTCCAGCGCAAAAAAAAGGCTGAGAGTTACAGGTTCAGGAAAGATCAAACGCAAAAAAGCGTTCAAGAATCACATCCTCACCAAGAAAGAGACAAAGCGCAAACGCGCGTTGGGCAAGTATGCCATCATTCACCCCAGCGATGAGGGAAGAATGAAGTACCTGCTCACTATGGGTAAATAGCGAAAAACCCTCCTTCGCTTTGCTGCGGAGGGTAAACCCGGCAAAGGGCCTAAAAAAGTTTTCGCACAAAGCGGAACGCCTGTCGCCAAAAACAGAAAAGTAAAATGCCAAGATCAGTGAACAATGTTGCCTCGAGGCAACGCAGGAAGAAGGTGCTGAAACGGACCAGGGGTTTCTGGGGAGCACGTAAAAATGTATTGACCATTGCCAAGAATGTTTGGGAAAAAGGTCAGACCTATGCCTACCGCGACCGCAGGGTGAAGAAGCGCGAGATGCGCGGCTTGTGGATACAGCGTATCAATGCCGGTGTGCGTGAGCACGGGATGAGCTATTCGCAATTCATCAACAAACTGGCGAAAAAGAACATCAACATCAACCGCAAATCATTGGCCGACCTGGCCATGAATAACCCCGAGGCTTTCAAAGCTATCGTGGATTCGGTGAAATAGAATCAAGATCAGAAATGCGAAGAGCCATCCTGTGAGGGGTGGCTTTTTGTTTTTATACCAGGTTATGTACATTTACATGCGATCATCACTATGCAATTACCAGAAGGCGCTTCATTTCAATTCCTGGGCGACCAGGAAAAGAAAACACTCGCAGCTCATCAACAAACGGGGTTTACGGGTTGCCTTATAGCTTTCGCCATTTTGTTGCTGGTAGGTGGGTGTTTTGCGCTTGCAGTAGTGAATGGTGGCGGAGGCGTATTCGTTGCGTTCATGCTTTTCCTGGCAGGAGGGCTGAGTCTTTATTCAACGATCAGTTCCAGCAATGCGCTGAAACAGGATATGCAGGAAGGAAAGAAAGTGGTACTCCGAACAAGCCTGACCAACAAAACCGAACGACACGGAAAACGTACGGCCTATTACACTTTGCATGCAGGAGGAAAGCAGTTTGGGACCGACATCAGCACTTATGTAAAGTCAGAGATCGGTCAAATCATCGAGATACATTATGCACCCTACTCCATGACCACGCTGAAGATCATTCTTGAACCCGGGAAATAATACGTTTATGCAGGACCTCATAGAAACCTGGCACATCAGCAACC
>DATDFI010000111.1:0-2347 GCA_036522695.1 Bacteroidia bacterium
ACCGGAAGCACCTCCACCAAGCAGGAAGAAACGCTGGAAGATGTGCTGAAGAAACTCGATGAGCTCATCGGGATGGAAGAGATCAAGAAAAATATCCGCGAGCATATCAATTACCTCAACTTTGAAAAGATCCGCAAGGAAAAAGGCCTTTCGGATCCGGGTGGAATAAAACTGCATGCTATTTTCACCGGTAATCCTGGCACGGGAAAAACCACGGTGGTGCGTTTGCTCGGTAAGATCTACCAGAAGATGGGATTGCTTACGAAGGGTCACGTTAAAGAAGTAGACCGCTCCGATCTTGTTGCGCAGTACATCGGTCAAACCGCGCCCAAGGTGAAAAAGGTGATCGATGAGGCGCGCGGTGGGATTTTGTTTATCGATGAAGCATATTCACTCACGCGGGCGAAGGATGATTCGAATGATTTCGGGCACGAGGTGATCGAGATCATCCTGAAAGAGATGAGCGATGGAAAAGGCAATATCGCCATCATGTGTGCAGGTTATCCCAAGCAAATGCAGGATTTCATTGATTCCAACCCGGGTTTGAAATCGCGTTTCGGTCATTATTTCCATTTCCAGGATTACATGCCGGAGGAGTTGATACAGATCGCAGAATTTGCAGCGACCAAGAACAATATTACGCTCACACCTGAAGCGAAGACGGTTCTTTCGGAGAATATCATAGAGGCATATCGCAAACGTGACGAGGCATTCGGTAATGCACGTTTCGCGCACTCGGTGATCACCGAGGCCAAGATGAACATGGGCCAGCGACTGATGAAGAGCGCGAATGTGAACGAGCTCAGCAACGAACAGCTTTCAACCGTTGAAGCCGAGGATGTGCAGAAGGTGTTCGCTGGACATGGCAAGAAAAAACTCAGCCTGAGCGTGAACGATAAATTATTGAAAGAGGGAATGGATGAGCTTAACCAGCTTACCGGGATGAATAACATCAAGGAAGATGTGAATGAGTTGGTGAAACTGGTAAAGTTTTACCAGGAGACGGGCCGCGATGTGCTGGGCAAATTCTCATTGCACAGCGTGTTCACCGGTAATCCCGGAACAGGAAAAACAACGGTGGCGCGTATCATTGCGAAAATTTACAAGGGATTGGGACTGCTCGAGCGTGGTCATATCGTGGAGGTGGATCGTGAGGGTTTGGTGGCAGGTTATGTGGGTCAAACGGCCACTAAAACCGCTGCGCGTATTGACGAAGCAATGGGCGGTATCCTGTTCATAGATGAAGCATATGCGCTCGCCAATGTTTCTACCTCGCATGATTTCGGGCAGGAAGCGATACAGGTGATATTGAAACGTATGGAAGATCATCGCGGTGAGTTCGGTGTGATCGTGGCCGGTTACCCTGATAACATGCATGAGTTCATTGAATCGAATCCCGGTTTCCGCTCGCGTTTCGATCGTACATTCCAGTTCTTCGATTATTCACCGGAAGAGATGTACATCATCGCACTTTCTATCCTTGCCAAAGAAAAAATGCGTCCCGATGCGCAGGCGGAAGAACATTTGAAGAAATACTTCGCGTTCCTGTATGCCAGCCGTGACAAGCACTTCGGGAATGCGCGTTCGGTGCGACAGGTGATCGGTGAATCGATCAAGAACCAGAACCTGCGCCTCGCGTCAATGACCGCTGCCCAGCGCACAAAAGAAATGCTGGAAACGCTCACCTTTGACGATGTGAAAGAGTTTGAAGTAAAAGAAACACGCTCAGCGGGTGGTACGCTGGGCTTCAAGTACGGGGTTAGCGCCTGATAGAAATAATGATGAATTGGAAAGGGAGATGTCAAAAGCATCTCCTTTTTTCATTCCACAACCCGGAAATAATAAGAGCAAATTTGCCTTTTTCGTTTTTTAATTAATTTAATGATTATCAGGAAATTCCGCGGGTTTTTTAAAATTACAGCGTAATTGCGCTGGCATTCATCGGATAAAATTTATTATTCATCGAATGAAGGCAACAGTTATCGCAAAAATGTTGTCTATTAGCATATAGCCCAATCTTTTATGCTGAAACCTCCACACCCGAAGGTGTTATTTACTGGCATTTTTTTCTTTCTTATTGCAAGTGCCGGCCTTTTCTCCCAATCGGCAATTTGCAGTTATAAATACAGGAAAAGAATAACCTTCGATCCAACAAAGGTTTCGGGGCCCATCGATCTTTCCGATTTCACTGCGCTCATCAATATCACTTCCGATAATGACTTAAGGACGGTTGCCAACAGCGGCCACGTTGAAAATGCGAGCGGTTACGACATTATTTTTACTGCAGCCGATGGAGTGACCAAACTTGATCACCAGCTGGAAAGTTACACTGCTACTTCAGGCCAGT
>DATDFI010000112.1:0-12182 GCA_036522695.1 Bacteroidia bacterium
TGTAGATCCCATCAAGACCCAACATCTGAATTTGTTTCGCGCCAGATACTGCATCGGTATAATTCACATCCACCGATGCATTCGTCTCGAAACTTTCGGCCAGGTTGCAGCAGGCCGCCTTCAGCAATTCGGTCTTATTCAGAATTTCGGTGTTTACAGGCGTGAAAACGGAAATATCGGACGACCGGATGCGGCCCTTGATGGTCACTTCATCCAGCACGTTCATGCTGTACATGAAAATCTTTATTTCCTTCCGCTTTGTATCACCTATCAAAACAGTATCGCTGCGATATCCCACCATGGCCACAACCAGGCGCGCAGGCATGGAATCGGGAAAAGCGATGTGAAAAACACCCAGCGAATCGGTTTGCGTAAAAGACCTTTGTCCCTGCCACCACACCGATGCTCCCGCCACTGCATCCTCGCGTTTATTGTTGCGTTCCACGACCTTGCCCGCAAGCTGGGTTTGCGCACTGCCGCACAGCGATAAAATTGTTAAACACAATAAAAAAATATGTTTCATGAAATTCTTTTTAAGATGAATGAATAATTCCCGGGCATTGCGCCCGGCTCATCTTAAAAGATCAAATGGAAAGTTTACAGGTACCGAGCAAGACCTCGTTACCGCTCAAAATGGGCGGTCGCGTACGATAAACGGTAAAACTGTTACGGGAAGAAAACGGAATAACGACCTCATTCTTTACGATCGCTGTCGTGGTAACAAAAGTTTTTTGCAAATGCTTTTCAAAACCCGGAAGATAATACCCGGTACTGATGTGCTGGTTGTACACCGCACAGCATTGCCCCTTGATCAGGGGTTTTGCATTCTCCCCTCTTATACAGCAATCCTGTTGCCGGGCGAACGCGAACTGTTGTGATCCGCTTTGCAGGCATATCATGCGGCTCAGCGTAAAACCTCCGCTGGCGGTCAGCACCAGCAGCGAGAGCGAAACACTTACGATATAGCGGAAAACTTTTTTCACAATAACAAATATACTTCAAAAACCGCGCCTGTATCATGATTTAGCACTTGTTCACAGGGGTGTTGGTCGATTATTTTGGAGCTATCGTGTGCAGTGCTTCATTCATGTGCCGTCCGGCTGTTCGCTCCAAGTCCGCGCCTTGCAGCTTTTCCAAAGTTCTAAACTTTGGAAAAGCTCAGCCTTTGGCGGGCTTTCCGCTACCATCCGGGCTGGGATCTACGCAGCAGCTTTGCGGAAACTACCAATCACATTCGACCCCATCCGGGGTCATCATGCTGTCAGTTTATCAACCTTCCTCGGGTAATCGATATTATAATGCAGCCCCACGCTCTCCTTGCGCTGCATCGCATACTTGATAATGATGTAGGCCACCTTAATGATATTCCTCAGCTCGCACAATTCGGGAGAAACAATGGTACGCTCATACAGGCTTTCCGTTTCATTGTGTAAAATAAGCAGGCGGTCAAAAGCGCGTTTCAAGCGCAGGTTACTGCGCACAATACCCACGTAGTGGCTCATGATCGCATGCACCTCGCGCAAACTTTCGGTGATCAATACCATCTCTTCAGGGCTCGCAGTGCCTTCCGCATTCCAGTCGGGAACTGTTTCGCAGAATGAAATATGTTTTGCGCTACTTATGGCATCCTTTGAAGCCCGGTGCGCGAAAACCACCGCCTCCAGCAATGAATTTGAAGCGAGGCGGTTGGCCCCATGCAATCCCGTGCAGGAACATTCGCCCACCGCGTAAAGATTTTTGATAGAGCTCTTTCCGTTCGCATCCACTTTAATTCCACCGCACATGTAGTGCGCAGCAGGCAACACGGGGATACAGTCTTTGGTAATATCGATCCCCAGCGACAAGCACTTTTTATGGATGTTCGGGAAATGTTCCAGCAACTTTTTCTTGTCGAGGTGCCGGCAATCCAGGTGCACAAAATTATCACCCCGCGTTTTCATTTCGTTATCTATGGCACGCGCCACAATATCCCTCGGTGCCAGCGAACCTCTTGCATCGTACTTGTGCATGAATTCTTTCCCGTCAATCGTTTTCAACACTCCTCCAAAACCACGCATGGCTTCGGTGATCAAAAAGGAAGGCCGCTCACCGGGATTATACAAAGCCGTAGGGTGGAATTGAATGAACTCCATGTTATCGAGCTGGCCTTTTGCGCGGTAAACCATGGCAAATCCATCGCCTGTTGCGATCAAAGGATTGGTAGTGGCCTCGTACACGTGGCCCGCCCCTCCTGTGGCCATGAGCGTGGTGCGCGCGAGGATCTGTTCGATCTTCCCGGTGCGTGTGTTCAGTGCGTAAATGCCGTAACATTCTACTCCCGGTGTTTTGCTGTTCACGTACTTGCCAAGGTGGTGCTGCGTGATCACCTCCAGCGCAAAATAATGATCGAGGATTTCAATGTTGGGATGCGCGTGGGCCTGTGCAAGCAAAGCGCGTTCAATTTCAAAACCCGTATTATCCTTGTGATGCAGGATGCGGTTCTCCGAATGTCCGCCTTCCCGGCCAAGGTCGTACTCCCCGCTCTCCGTCTTATCGAATTTCGCCCCCCAGCTAATGAGTTCTTTGATGCGCGCGGTAGATTCCGTAATCACAATGCGAACAGCTTCCTCATCACATAATCCATCCCCGCAAACAAGCGTGTCCTTTATATGCTTCTCGTACGAATCCGGCTCATACATCACGGCTGCTATTCCGCCCTGTGCATACTTTGTATTACTTTCGTCCTCGTTGCTCTTGGTGATCATGCAAACGCTGCCATGCTCCGCCACCTTCAGCGCGTAACTGATCCCTGCGATCCCGGAACCTACAATTAAAAAATCTACTTTCTTTTTCACTGTACGAATATCGAAACTTTTCGAATTTACGAAGCATGCGTTTGGCACTTTTACCCCCGGTTCAAGTCTTTTTTATTCGTAAATTCGTACTTCATTGGAATTCGCAGATAAAATGGAGAAAGAATTGAAATTTCCTGTAGTTATTTATGCCGAGAGCACGCCCAACCCTGCCTCAATGAAATTTGTGGCCGATCGCCTGCTGCTGCGCGGCAATGCCACGGCCGAGTATAAAAATGCCTCCGAAACAAAAGGCTCTCCTCTTGCCCAGGAGCTTTTCAAATTCCCTTTTGTAAAAAATGTTTTCATTTCCTACAATTACATCTCCATCACCAGGTCCGATGCCGTGAGCTGGGAAGAGGTGATGCACGAGGTCCGGGATTTTCTCAAAAAATTCATCGACAGCGGGAAAGAAATTGTGACCGAGGTACCGCAAAAAGAAATACACACCGATTCTACTTTTAAAGATACCACTACCGTTTTCACGGAGCATGCCATCCCGCAAAACGAGACGGAGCATAAAATCGTGGAGGTGCTGGAGCAATACATTCGCCCGGCCGTAGAGAACGATGGAGGCCTCATTACGTTCAAATCTTTCGCGAACGGAATTGTTACCGTTGTACTCAAAGGTTCCTGCAGCGGCTGTCCTTCATCCACCATCACGCTTAAAGCGGGGATAGAGGCATTGCTCAAGCGGCTTGTCCCTGGCGTGAATGAAGTGGTGGCGGAAGAGGCCTGATCTCCCCTTTTCCCCTAATCTTACTCTTACCTCCCCCGCAAAGGGAATTCAACTTATATTTGAATTACTCATGTTATTCACTCTCTCGAATGTACCCGCCTTCCCATTGGCGTTGGGCGGAGCCGGCCTTGGCTCCGATCGCGACACCGTTTTTTTTGGCGGACCCGTGAGTGAGCAGGAAGCGGTGGCCACCGTGCTGTGGGCACTCGACAACGGCATTAACCTCATTGATACTTCTCCTTTTTACGGCAGTAGTGAAAAAAGAGTTGGTATAGCGATAAAGGCATTCGGGAAACGTGAGTCGTTTATCCTCTCCACCAAAGTAGGAACGCATCCCCTGCATAAAGGATATACCGCTGAGATCTTCAGGCGCAGCATTGAATCGAGTTTGAAAACGTTACAAACCGATCACCTCGATATCGTGCATATTCATGATCCTTCAGAAAATGATCTTGAAACAGCCCTGGGAAAAAACGGAGGAATAGAAACATTGTTGCGATTAAAAGAACAGGGTGTGATCCGTTACATCGGCCTTGGCGTACGCCATCATCATCTGCATCAACGTTTCATAGCTTCGGGTTTTGCAGATGTGATACTTCCCTATCTCGATCATAACCTGTTGAGGCAAACTTGCAACACACTGCTGAAAAAAGCTGCCGAAAAAAATATCCCTGTAATGATGGGCTCCCCGCTTTGCATGGGCCTGCTCTCGGGAAAAGATCCGCGCACCGTACTGAACAAACATTTTGATGTTACCGGTGAAGTATCCCTGGAAAAAGCGGTTTCCATGTACGACTGGTGTATGGCAAAAAAACTGGATGTCAAAAAGCTGAACTTCCAGTTCATTCGAACCAACAAGGCCGTCACCGCCATTGTTGCCGGTGCTACATCAGTTTCAGAATGCAAAGAGAACCTCGGAGCATTCCATGATCCCTATCCACCCACTGTTTTAGATGAATTCGTCACACATTTTAATTTAAAAAGATCAACGGAGGTATTGTCGTGAAAAAATTAATGCATTACAAAGATGCCGGGACTCCCGGTGAAAAAAAAGAGCTGATCCCTGCCGAGGTTTATCGCCACATACTCGAACACATGCCGCTGGTGTGTGTTGACCTGGTGATCGTGCGCGGTGACAAAGCTTTTTTGGTGAAGCGAAAGAACAAACCGAGCGAAGGAGTGTATTGGGTGCAGGGCGGACGTTTGAATAAAAATGAAGGCCTCGAAGAATGTGGGATCCGCAAGGCGGCCGGTGAATTGAACGTTGCGAAAGAAAATATCCGCATCACAAAATACCTCGGCACTTTTTCCACCGAATTCAGCGATTCGGAACAAGGCCCGGCTTCGCACACGGTGAACGTTACTTTCCAGGCCGAAGTAACGGGCGAAAACTTAGGCTTCGACAAAGACCACAGCGATGGACGTTGGTTCCCGCTTGACGGAAGCAGCCCTGTAGAATTAAAAAATTACACCCATCATCCTTACGTGCTGGAATTACTGAAGCTGGCAGAACCGCAACGCACATTTCCAAAGGATAAAATAAAAGTATTGGTGACAGGAGCCAGCGGGTTTGTGGGATCACATCTCGGCAGGCGACTGAAAAGAGAAGGATATTATGTAGTGGGGGCCGACTGGGTAGATCCCGAATTCATGCAACCTCCTGATTTTTGTCATGAGTTTCTGAAGATGGACCTGCGTAACATTCGCCACTGCATGAAGGCTTGCGAGCAAATGGATTGGGTGTTCAACCTTGCAGCCGATATGGGCGGCATGGGTTTCATCCAGAGCAATCACAGCCGCATCGGGTACAACAATACGATGATCAGTTTGAACATGCTTGAAGCAGCAAGAGCAAAAGGAGTGAAAAGGTATTTTTACTCTTCCAGCGCCTGCGTATACTCTATCGAATCGCAGAACGATGCCGATAATACGATTAATCTCAAAGAGGCTACCGCCTGGCCCGCCAACCCGCAGGACATATACGGCCTCGAAAAATTATACGGTGAAGAGATCGCGATGAAATACGCAGAGGAGTTCCCGGAACTGCAGGTACGCATTGGTCGCTTCCACGGAATTTACGGGGAGTGCGGCACGTGGAAAGGCGGGCGCGAAAAAGTTCCTGCGGCTTTCTGCCGCAAGGCCGCAACCTCGGAAGAATTTTTCGAGATATGGGGTGATGGGAAACAAACGCGATCGTTCTGTTACGTTGACGATTGCGTGGAAGCGGTGATACGCATCATCAAATCGGACTACAAAAAGCCGCTCAACATCGGTTCCGAAGAAGCCATTACCATGAATGATCTTGCAAAGATGCTGATGAAGATCGCGGGCAAGGACCTTCCTATCAAAAACATTCCCGGTCCCGAGGGTGTACGCGGACGCAACTCCGACAACACGCTCATCCGCCAGGTGCTGGGATGGGCCCCTTCCATTCCGCTTGAAACGGGGATCGCGAAAACATTTCAATGGGTCAACCAGCAGGTGAAAGCTGAAAAGAAAAAAGGAGTGAACATTGCGGAATACAGCGCCTCAAAAGTGGTGACCACCCAGGCCCCGGAGATCGAAATTTAAATGGAGGGCCGGGAGCATTTCCACTGGAGCAACTGGGCAGGGAACCATTCCTGCATTGCCAAAAGATTTTTCGAGCCGCAAAGCGAGGAAGAGGTTTGCGAAATTGCGGACCTCGCGCGCAGGGAGGGCAGGCGTGTGCGCGTGGCTGGGGCTGGACACTCTTTTTCTCCCCTCGTTCCCGGCAATGATCTTCTCATCTCCTTCGAAAAATTCCCTAAGAAAATTTCGGTTGACGGCATGCTGGTAACATGCAGTGCCGGCATTCGCCTGTATGAATTGTATTCCTTTCTGCGGGAAAATAATTTATCGCTCCCGAACTACGGGGTGATCAACAAACAATACCTGGCCGGTGCGCTGGCCACAGGCACGCATGGCAGCGGTAAAAAACACAAAAGCCTGTCGGCTTGCATCGAAAGTATCCGTATTGTCCTTTCAAACGGAGAGGTAAAAACGATCGATCGCCAAAATGAATTGTGGGAAGCAGCTTCCATTTCACTGGGGATGTTGGGAATTGTAACACAGGTCACCTTGCGCTGCGAACCGCTCTATTTCCTTCGATCGAATGAACGCGTGGTGAATTTGGAAGATTACCTGCAAAACACTGACTCACTTGCGGAGCGTTACGAGTATTTCAAGGCCTGGTGGTTCCCGCATACCGGTAAGGTATATCTTTTTGAAGCCGAGAGGATAGAGAAGAAAATTTATGATGAGCGATCCGTTCACGAGCTTTACAGCGAGGAACAACGCAGGCGGGATGCCGAGATAGATGAAAAAACAGCGCCTCTCTTTATTAAAACTCTCGAAGAACCCGAACACATTCCGCCCACCAATCAAAATGCGCTTGAGTATTATTTCACCCCACGCACACGCATCGGCACCAGCATGGGCATACTTGTGCATGATGAGACCGTACCCATGATCGTTTCTGAATTCGCGTTGTCCACCCGCAACGATCGGCATAAGGCCGCACTCACCGAGTTCGTTGATCGTATCGAAAAAAACAATTTCCTGCATTTCCCGGTCGACCTGCGCTGCACCTCAGCCGAATCTTCCTGGCTCAGTCCATCCTACGAACAGGATTCATTTTATATTGGAATGTGCGTGCGCGAATACCGCGAAAAAATTATCCCCCCTGCAATGCAACTCTTCCTCGATATCATGCGAAAGCATAACGCGAGACCCAATTGGGGAAAGATATTTGACCTGGGTCACGATGAGCTTTCACAGCTCTTCCCCCGGATGAAGGATTTTGTAGGAGTAAAGAAGAAACTCGACCCGCAAAACATATTCGGGAACGGGCATACTGATAAATGGTTCGACTTATGATCAGATCTCGTGCGTGAGCTTGTGCACGAGGTATTTTACACCGGTGCTTGTTCTATTGTAAACGTTTTGCTCCGGTAAGATCTTAGGAATGAATTTCAAGTCCTCGAAATTTTTAAAGATGTGAGGCTTCACGCCCACCAGCACCACTTCCACTCCCACCTGCCGGAATTCCTGTATCACTTCTTCCAGCATAAAGATCCCTGAGGCATCAATATACGGGACAGCCGACATGTTGATGAGCACCGCCTGTTTGCCTTTCACTTTTCTTGCTTCGGCTTTAAATTCATCCGAAAAACCGTAGAACAAAGGGCCGTCAAGCTCTATGATGTAAATAAGGCTTTTCAAAAATTTAGGGACCTTCATTTTTCGCCCGAGGTGGCCCAGCTCACCGTATTTGGTTTGTTCTTCAACAAGGCTTCCCATTTGCTGCATGAAGAAGAATGAAGAAAGCACCATACCAACGCCTATCGCGACCAGCAGGTCGGCAACAACCGTCAAAAACAGGACCACGCACAGCACGAGGAGGTCGCTGTTGCGGATCTTCAAAAGTTTCACAATGCCTTTGATGTCCATGATGCGAATGCCAACGCTGATAAGCAGCGCGGAAACAACAGGTATAGGAATGTATTTCACGAGCGGGCCCAAAGCAAAAAGCACGATGATCAAAAACCCCACCTTCACAAAACCACTCACGCGCGTTCGTCCGCCCGCGTTGATGTTCGCCAATGTTCCCACTGTTCCGCCTGCGCCCGGCAAACCACCAAACATGGTAGTGACGATATTTCCTACACCCTGCCCCACCAGCTCGAGGTTACCCTTATGTTTTTCTTTTGTTCGCGTATCAGCTGCTACTGCAGTCAGCAAAGTATTTATCGTTCCCAATCCCGCAATGGTGATAGCGCCTGAAAAGACCAGCGCAAGGTCAGCGAATTGAAATTCCGATAATGCTTTCCATTTCAGTTCAGGAAGATGGGTGGGTATCTCACCGAGAATGGCGAAAGTGGGCTGCATAAAAAGAGAGATCACGGTACAGGTAAGCAAAGATGTGATGCCGGCAGGGATCCTCCTCGAGATAAGCGGAAGGGTATAAATAAGCGCGAGGCACAACAAGCCGAGAATGATGGAATTCGTATTAGGATCCCAAAGGGGTTCATGGAAATGTGAAAGTATGGCCGGGATATTTTTGGGGCCTTTATGACCGAGCAAATTATTCCATTGAAAAAGAATGATGATGACCCCAATGCCCGACATGAAACCCGACAACACCGGATAGGAAATGTAACGTACATACTTCGCCACTTTAATTACCCCGAAAAGGATTTGGAACAACCCCGCCAGGACAAATGTGCCGAGAATGAGCGGCATCGCATGATCGAGATCACCGCGCAGGCCCATCGCAGTGGAAACAACAATAGTGGATACAATGGTTATCGGTCCGGCCGGGTCACTTATTATCGCTTTAGTGGCCCCGAAAACGGTCGTAATAAATGCAAGGATGATCGCGGTGTACAATCCGGCCGCAGGGCCCAACCCGCTCTGCAAACCAAAAGCCAATGCCACCGGCAAAGCCAGTACAGCGGCAGTGAGACCGCCTGCTATTTCATCTTTCAGTTTCAAGAGAGGTCCAAATGTAATCAACCTCCTTCACGCACTGAAACCCAATTTTCATAAAACATACTATGGTTCACCTAACGAAAACCGACCGATCAGCCCCTAAACGAAAAAGACGTGATCGTTCACGTCTCTTCGTATTGAATCTGAACTCCTTCGCCTCCCTTTATACTTTATACCTATAAACCTCTTTACCGTTTACCCTCCGCTCACGTATTTCACCAGTATCCGCTTTGCGATCGGCAGTAGTGTTTCTTCCACCGGCAATACCATTTCCGTTTCAATAGCATAAGTAGCCGGGTTGGGCATTTCCTTTTTATCGTGGATCAGTTCTGTCTTTATGGATTCAAATGTATTCACATAATTGCGCACGTACGAGCGAAGAAATTGCGTGTGAATTCCACGGTAGCGTTCCCCGGGTTGCTCGAACAAGCGGATCTGGTATTCGTAAACACGCGTTTCTTTCAAGCTTCCGTTACGCAAAAAGAAGTATCCTTCATTCGGGTTGAGCGGGATCACACCCACGGGATAAATGTTCAGCTGCTCTTCGATCATATCATAGATCTTTTTCCCCTCCGCAACATAGTGCTCGAATTTGGGAATGGAAAAATCAAGGATGGTCTCGATCTCCTTCATGACCGCTTCATCCTCCAGCACTTTCTCATATTTGAGTTTGAAACGCTCCAGGTCGATCGTGCTGAGCCTCTGCGGAAAATTATCTTCCATATTGCGCTTACTTTCTTTGAACGAAACGGCATTGCGGTAATGCGCAAAAAGCTCGGAGAGCGCAGGATAAAGTTTGGTGGACCCGAATTCCTTGTCGACCTCCTGCAAATAGGCCAGCAGGATGTACTTCTTGTACTCGAAATCGAGTGTTCGTTCAGTGATCCAGTTTTCGCCTAAGGTTTTCATAGAATTATGATCTTTTCACTCGCTAATTTAACGTACATACAGAGCAAAAGTTATGCCGATAGAAGGATTTATTCACAGCCGCCTCTTAATTAATGTATCGCGGGCACGGAAATTGCAAGGCCGAAAAAACCTAATATTGCATACACGATAAATTTCACCGTCATGAAACACCCTTTCGGCTTACATTTTTGGGCTACCGCCTGCACCGTGATCGTACTTGCAGCCTGTGTACCCCAACGCAAACTTGAGGAAGAACAAAACAAACGCCAAGCCTGCGAAAAAGAACTTTCCGACCTGAAGAACACGAGTAAAAATTGTGAAACTGAACTTAACGAGCAGAAAGAAAAAGTGGCCGACCTCACCAAGCAGATCACCGGGCTTCAAAAAGACACTTCCATTACCGGTTATAACTTCCGCAACCTCACTACCAAATACGATAAACTGGAACAGGTGAACGAGCAGCTACTTGCGCAGCTCAGCAAGCTTTCTCAGAACCAGGACAACATGAACAATAAACTCATGGGCCAGCTGCAGAATACCCAGGAGGACCTGCAGAAAAAAGAAGACGAACTCAAAAAACTGCAGATCGAGCTCGACCTGAAAAAACAAAGTCTCGATGATCTTCAGAAGCAGCTCACCGAGCGCGAAAAGCGCATCAAGGAGCTGGAAGATATTTTGAAAAAGAAAGACGATGCCATCAACGACCTGAAGAAAAAAGTTTCGGATGCACTCACCGGTTTTGAAGGCAACGGCCTCACCGTTACACAGAAAAACGGGAAGATCTATGTATCCATGGAAGAGAATTTATTATTCTCCACCGGCAGCACCACCGTGCAGCCCAAGGGCATTGATGCACTGAAAAAACTCGCGAAGGTGCTGGAGCAAAATACCGACATCAATATCATGGTGGAAGGTCACACGGACGATCAGCCTATGAATGGAAAAGGAGAGATCAAGGACAACTGGGACCTGAGCGTGATGCGGGCCACATCCGTAACTAAAATTTTACTAGGCGGTACAACCATCGATCCCAAACGCATCACCGCTGCAGGACGTGGTGAGTTCTTCCCTATCGATCCTTCCAAGACTCCTGAAGCGCGCAAGAAGAACCGCAGAACAGAGATCATCCTCACACCCAAACTGGATGAACTGTTTAAAGTTTTAGAGACAAATTGATGTATTGAAAACAAATATAAGGAGCCCTGGCAGCATTGCCGGGGCTTTTTATTGGAACGGTCTTTGTAATTCCGTGTGCATGAGATCTTCTTTATTCATTTTACTAGTGGTTCTCACCACCAGTGCGAACGCACAGGAAAAGGGACTTTCGTTCCGCAACCATTATCACCCCAAAAAAACGTGGTCCACAACGCTGCCGGTATATGCAGAGATTATTACTCCCCCGGGGCTTTCTCCACTGTATGATGGTATCCTGATCGGGCAAACCGATTCCACGCTCGTTATGCTGCGAATGGATCCCAAACGTAAATTCAGCCGCGAAGAAAAACAGAAGCTGAAAGCTAACGCAAAAAAGATCTGGCGTGAAGACACTTCACTTACACGGCAGGAACGGCAAATGAAATGCATGATGCTGATGTTCAACGATACGATCACCGTTAAAAAGAATAAGATCCATAAGATCAAATTCACAAAAAATAAATATTCCCAGCCCTTGCTGATCATCACCGGTTCGCTGGCAGTTGCATCGGAACTGGCAGGGACGGCTTTACTGGTTTCGGGCGGTGATAAGGAACAAGTGGGTGCCGCGGCTCTTATCCTAACGGGCTTTATCCTATTAAATATTGAAAGGCGCATCGTGACTAAAAAGATCAATATGGATCGTTGGGACCTCAATCCAGGAACCACTCCATGAACCCGGAAGAAAAAGTAAGCAGCCAAATGCAGGTGAGCGCGACCGGGACCAGGTGAAGCAGGCGCTGAGAATTTTTTAACCGGGAAAAATAGCCCAGTGCCGGGAATGCCAATACAAAAAAAGGTGAAAAAGTAAAAAAGGTCCAGGTCAAATTATGGTGCAGGTCAAAACCCAGGTCTTTCGGATCGGGCTGGTCATACACGGGCCAGCGACCCAAAGCAAAATAAGCCCGCAAAACGAATGAGTAAAAGAGAAAGATGCTGAGAAGTAAAGCGAGGGTGGTAAAAAAATAAACTTTGCGAACGAATTTCATCCTCAAAGA
>DATDFI010000113.1:0-5248 GCA_036522695.1 Bacteroidia bacterium
AGAACCACGAAGATGATGCAGTGGCCTCCGCAAAAAAAGCCGCTGAAAAAGGGATCACCGTCCACACGATAGGTATGGGTTCGCCCGAAGGAGGTCCCATCCCGATCTATAGCATCGTGGGAACCTCAAAAGTGAAAGAAGGGTTCAAAAAAGACGCAGAAGGAAATACGGTGGTGACCAAACTCGATCAGAAAATGCTCACCGAGATCTCCGCGGCAGGCAATGGGGTTTATGTGCGCGCCAACAATACCGAAGCAGGGCTGAATACCGTTATGGCGCAGCTTGAAAAAATGCAGCGCTCGCAAATGGGGAGCAAACATTACACGGATTACGAAGACCGATTCCAGGTCTTTCTCCTGCTCAGTATTATCCTGGTAGTAACCGAATTATTACTTACGGAACGGAAATTGAAATGGTGGGTAAAACTGGACCTCTTCGGAGAAAATAAATAATGAAAATACTGGTTCACATACTTCTTTTACTTTTCGCGGTGCAGGTGCACGCGCAAAATGCGCGCGGCTATGTGCGGGAGGGAAATAAACTGTACAAGGAAAAACGTTTCAAGGATGCGGATTCGCTTTTCAGGAAGGGAATGGAAACGGACACCTCCTCTTTCAAATCGGTCTTTAACCTGGGCGATGCGCTGTACCAGCAGGGAAAATACGAAGAGGCTGCGAATTATTTCAATGGTATTGCACAAAAAAACCCCGACAAACTTCTCAAGGCCCACGCTTATCACAACATGGGCAATTGTTATTTAAGCGCGAAAAAATACCAGGAAAGCGTGGATGCTTATAAAAATTCGCTGCGACTCAACCCCACTGATGAAGATACACGCTACAACCTGGCTTACGCTTTGAAGAAACTGAAAAAAGAGCAGCAGCAGCAACAGCAGAAAAAAGACCAGGACCAAAAGAATGACAAGGACAAAAAGAATGACCAGGATAAGGACAAGGACAAGAAAAAAGATGAGAACAAGGACAAGCAGGACAAAGACAAACAGGACAAAAACGACCAGCAAAACAAACAGCAACAACAGCAGCAGCAACAGCAAATGTCGAAAGAAGATGCACAGCGCATGCTGGATGCTTTGAACAATGACGAAAAGAAGGTGCAGGATAAATTAAAAAAGAAAAATGCGAAGGGCGTAAAGGTGCAGGTTCAAAAGGACTGGTAAAAAGTGTGAAGTGTTAAATAATGTTAGCGCCCCGTTCAAAAATGATTTATGAAGTAATTTCACAGTACGGAATGCAGAAGCGTGTCAACATATTTTTTCTTTTCCTGCTTAGTGCCTCAACGTGCTTTGCACAGCCGAAGCTCGAGGCGAGGGTCAGCAAAAAAAATGTGGCCGTGGGCGAGCAATTTCGCGTGAGCTTCGTGATCAATGCGGGCGTTGAGAATTTCAAAGGGCCTCCCTTCGCTGACTTCAATGTGCTGCTGGGCCCGGTCAGTTCTTATTCGAGCAACGTGAATTTCAACACGGGGCAATCCATCGAGGAAGTTTCATTTACTTATGTTCTTTCGGCAAACAAAGAAGGAACGTTAACGATAGAACCCGCTTCCGTCACCATAAGGGGGAAAGTGATAAAGTCGGCCCCGGTAACGATCGAAGTTTCAAAAAATCCTCAAGCGAATAATCCGAACAACGGAAGCAGTTCGGTTACCAGTAACGGTGAAACCATGTTCCTGCGCACCGTGGTGAGCCGGCAAAAATGTTACCAGGGCGAATACCTGCTCGTAACGCACAAAGTTTATGCGCACGATGCCATCATCGGCTTTCGCGATCTCGATTACCCCGCTTATGACGGTTTCTGGTCGCAGGTGATCGAGGAAACAAAGCAGAACATACAGCTCACCAAGGAAAATATTGACGGCAAAGAATACTTTGTGGCGGTGCTTCGCCAGGCCGTGCTCTTTCCCCAGCGCAGCGGCTCACTCGAGATAAAACCCATGAGCGTGGAGATGGTGGTTCGCCAAAAAGGAAAAGGGACTGGCGATCCGTATTTCGACAGTTTTTTCGGGGTGCCTTATAAGGACGTGAACGTAAAGGTGAAAGGGACTTCCGCCAAAGTGGAAGTAACACCACTTCCCGGGAATAACAAACCTGTTGATTTTCTCGGCTCCGTTGGAACTTATGCGCTATCGGCTAAGATCGATAAAGAAAAAGTGAAGACAAATGACGCGATCAATCTTTCGCTCACTATTTCAGGAAAAGGAAACCTCAAACTTGTTTCTCCTCCCAGGATCAACCTGCCGGAAGAAATAGAAACCTACGACCCGAAATCCGTTGACAACATTTCTGTAGGCGCCACCGGCATGAATGGTTCCCGCACCTTCGAATATGTTCTGATCCCCCGCCATTCGGGCGAGTACAAAATAAATGTGGCCCCGTTCAGCTTCTTTGATCCTGAAAAAAGGTCCTATGTCACACTTAACTCCCCCGAGTTTTCGCTGCAGGTGGAAAAGAACGGGAATGAAAAGGAAGAAGTTGTTATCTCTCCCACGCAAAAACAGGATGTCCAGGAAATTGCCAGCGATATACGCTACATCAAAACCGACCTTGGGTCCACGCAGTTAAAAGGGGATCACTTTTTCGGCTCTCCCGTTTTCTGGACCTTCACTTCTTTGCCACCCGCACTTTTTTTCCTGTTCGTACTGCTCCGCAGGAAAAAGCTCAGCGAAGAACTGGATGTGGTTTCTGCTAAAAGCAGGAGGGCGGCAGGCACTGCGAAAAAAAGACTGGCACTTGCCAATAAACATTTGCAGAACGGCAACAAGGACCTTTTTTACGAGGAGGTTTTACGTGGCGTGAATGCGTATATAAGTGAGCGGGTGAATATCCCGGTCGCAGATCTGTCAAGAGATAATATCAGCGCAATGCTCTCCTCGCGGCATGTTCCTGCCGGGGTCATCGATCAATTACTGTCGATCATCAACACCTGCGAATTTGCGCGGTATGCGCCCTCAGGCAGCGCGGTGGAGATGGGGAATATGTACAACGATGCGCTCGAAGCGATCATAAAAACAGAGGAAACTTTATCGTGATCCCGAAAAACGGAAATACAAGCGGTAAGAAAAGATGGTTACTTCTACCCTTCTTTGTGCTGGGCTTTTTCCTGGCGAATATATGGTCGGCCTGCGCGGTGGTGAATTCCGATTTTGAAAAAGCCAATGAATATTACCACGCTAAGGATTACCAGCATGCCATTCAACTTTACAAAAGGATACTGGAAACCGGGGTGGAGTCTCCCGCCTTGTACTTCAACCTGGGCAACTGCTACTTTAAATCCGACAGTATAGCGAGGGCCATCCTTTATTATGAAAAGGCTAAGAAACTGGCTCCTTCAGATGAGGATATCCAATTTAACCTGAAGATAGCAGGGCAGCGTGTTACCGACCGGATCGAGGCCCCTTCCTCCCTGTTTTTTACTGCCTGGTGGGAAAACATCAAAATGTCTAAAACGATCGACCAATGGGGCTGGCTTTGCGTGAGTTGCATATTATTAACTTTTATGTCGTTTGCAACCTTTTGGGTCTTTTCAGCATCTACCATTAAGAAGTATGGATTTTGGGGAGGTTTGTTCTTTTTATTGCTGACGATCTTTACATTCACACTGGCCGAAATTCGCTATAGCGAATCGGTTTCTTCGAGCGAGGCGATCATAATGGTTGATGCCATCAGTGTTAAAAGCTCTCCCGAAGAAAAAGGCAAAGAGATCTTCATCCTTCATTCCGGGTGCAAGTTACAGGTGATCAACACCAATGGACAATGGTCCGAGATCAGGCTGGCCAATAATAATGTGGGTTGGGTTCCTACTTCCTCAATAGAATTCATCTGATATTTTACGTGTTTTGTCGAAACTATTATTTGTTTCGTCTATTTAAATAAGGCGTATATTTGCAGTTTGAAAATATCTTTGGAACTTTTCATAAAACACCCTACCAAAATGGCAACAGCCCCGGTGAGTACCCGGTCCAAAATGAAGAATGCTTCGCTTCTCAGAATCTCAGCTTCTTTTTTAGCATTCTCCTTTTTCGTTTCAAGTTCTTTCTCGCAAAACAGCACCCCCAAGGGCCCGGTGCCAGGCGCTTGTAACAATAACAATTCACAGATCATCAACAATCCGAGTCCCAACAACGGGAATGCATCTCTCGGTCCTTCATACAACCTTACCAAGTGCGGATTGAATTTTGTACAGGCATCTGTTAAGCTGGGACAACGCTTTGTAGTTTCCTGCTGCCCCTCAACAAATGGCGTAGTTCAACCTGCACCATTCACTATTTCCGGCCTGCCCACCTGCGGTGTGATCGAAAAAGCTTATTTGTATGCGAGTGTTTCCGGAAATGGTGCAGCCATGACCGCGAGCATTACCAATCCCGCAGCACAAAACCAGAATTTCCCTATGACCATTATCGGCCAGGACATGGATAAATGCTGGGGCTATCAAAACACGTATGCCTACCGGGCTGATGTAACTTCTATCATCAATGGAAATGGAAATTACATGATCAGCGGTTTACTTGTTGATCCCAGCGCAAGCAGTCACACCAATGATGTGGATGGCGCTACATTGTTGATCATTTACAGTAACCCCACCCAGCCTTACCAGGGCGAAATTTACCTGTGGGATGGTTGTTTGGTAGGTATCGGTAATACCAGCACTATGAATATTAATAACTTCAACGCTTGCGGAAACTCTACAAGCGCGGAGGCCTTCATCGCGGTGGGAGATCTTCAGCAGATCAACTCTACTTATATATTAAATAACAATGCGCCATTCCAGATCGGCTTGCAGGAGGATTGGTACAACTGGATACAACAACCTACTACTGTTACATCCGGCCAAAACAGTGCTCATTATGAGATCCAGGCTTCGGGGGATTGTTATAACTGGATACTTTCAGGACTTTATTTTCAAACCACTACTTGCACCACCTGCACTTTCCAGCAGGCTAACATAAACGTTCAAAGTACCACTACTCCTGCTTCGTGCGGGCAAAACAATGGAACGGCAACTGCTAATCCTTCCGGTGGCCAGGCTCCTTATACTTACCAGTGGAATACGAATCCGTCCCAGACCGGGCAAACTGCTACAGGGCTTTCACCAGGCAATTACATTGTTATTGTAAATGACGCCACGGGTTGTAACCAGGGTGTTGATACCGTGACCGTTGGTATACAAGGCGGAACTACTGTTACAGCTACCACAACTCCGGTGTTATGTAACGGTGGAACTACCGGAAGTGC
>DATDFI010000114.1:0-7725 GCA_036522695.1 Bacteroidia bacterium
GTTCGGGTACATCAACCGTGACTGTAGGCGGTGCAGGAAACTTAAGTACGCAAGCTACCGCTGCAAATATTAATTGTTTTGGAGCGAGTACAGGAACGGCTAACGTGACTGTAACAGGAGGAACCGGCCCCTACACTTACAGCTGGGCACCG
Organism: Bacteroidia bacterium; assembly: GCA_036522695.1. Classification (GTDB taxonomy): domain Bacteria; phylum Bacteroidota; class Bacteroidia; order JADZBD01; family JADZBD01; genus DATDFI01. Next base: position 153 of record DATDFI010000114.1, read on the forward strand.
AGCGGTGGCAACGCTGCCAACGCAACGGGACTTGCTGCCGGAACTTATACATGCTTTGTAACTGATGCAAGTGGATGCACCACCACATCAACGGTAGTGATCACGCAGCCAACTCAACTTTTGCTTTCAGTTTCCTCCGTTACGCCTACGCAATGCGGACAAAATAACGGAGCGGGCACTGTGGCCGCAAACGGGGGAACCCCGAATTATACTTACAACTGGACACCGAGCGGAGGTAATGCCGCAAATGCTACAGGGCTTGGTGTGGGAATGTATACGGTAACGGTCACGGATGCGAACGGATGTACAGATACAGCACAGGTTTATATTCCTCCTACAAATCCAGCCACTGCAAGTTTTACGGGAATAGACACTACGGGGTGTGCACCACTTTGTGTTACGTTCACCAACACTTCGCCAAGCGCTGCGACTTTCTCCTGGAATTTTGGTGATGGGAATACTTCCACGCAGCAAAATCCCACCCACTGTTACATTGTTGCAGGAACGTATAACGTTTCATTGTATATCACCGATCCAAGCGGTTGTCCTGGCCTTGCCACGCACAACGCCATGGTGACGGTGTTCGCTCAACCCACTGCTAATTTCAGTGCGAGTCCGCAGCCTGCCAGTGCAAGTAGTCCTACGGTGACATTCAGCGACCTGAGCACGAATGCAACTACGTGGAGCTGGAGTTTCGGTGACCCGAACAATTCCACTTCCACACAGCAGAATCCTTCGTTCACTTACCCGGGACCGTGAACTTACATTGTGCAGTTGATCGCGAGTAACGGACAGTGCAGTGATACTATTGTGATGAACGTGGTCGTGGAAGAAGATTTTACTTTTTATGCACCCAATGCTTTCAGCCCGAATGGCGATGGTATCAACGAAATATTTTTGCCGGTGGGCATTATGTGGGAGCCTTCGCGTTTCGACATGTGGATCTTCGACCGCTGGGGAAATATGATCTTCCATACCTCTGACCTTAACAAGGGCTGGGACGGGCGTGTGAACGGTGATCCTAAAATTGTGCAGGAAGATGTTTACGTGTGGAAGGTGAACGTGTACGATACGCACGGTAAGAAGCACCAGTTCGTGGGGCATATCAGTCTCATCAAATAATTCCCTTTCTGAATGTCACCCTGAGCGTAATCGAAGGGTGTTTACACCCAAATCCTATTCTATGCGATCAGCACTTTTAGTTCCCTTCCTCGCGCTATGCCTGTGCGCATGTAACTCTAGAAATAACGACAGGTCCCTGGGCGCGCTCAACGCTACCATAGAGCGGGACAACCATCGCCTCCAGGCAAATAACGAGCAGCTTTGCGCAAAGCTTCAACTAGCTATGGCCAATGATGAAAAAAAGGTAAGGCTGTGGTACGACAGGGCTATGGCCGGAAAAAAGATGGCCGGTGATCTTAATAGATATATTGAAGATCAAAAAATGCAACTAGCTAACGGAGGGAGATCGGGTGATAATTTTGCGGCAACGCTTGAGGAGAAACTCGGTAAATACGAGGACGCTATGTTCACATTTGTTCCCGAAAAAGACGCCAGTGGTCTTCGCAGGAATTATTTTGTTTCCCAGCCGGTCGCGATTGATCCTGCCATGCTTTCAACCTACCAGAATGATATTCTTTCCCTGGAAAATGATGTCCTTGAACTTTTCATGAAACAAATAGAGACCCGGGGCGGCAGTTTAAAATTCGATCACCTCGAAGTGGTAGTGGTCCCTGGCTCCACCACGGTGAAAGCCGGATCTAAATATGAGGCTACCATTTATCTTGGGGCATTCTCATCGATTGGCGAGCAACAGGTGATCATCGGGAACATGGATGCATCAAGCGGTGAAGTGAAGCCTTTTGCAGACGGCTCCACCATCACGATGCGCGGAGGAAAAGCAAATTATTCGGTAACCGCAACGGGTGCCGGCCACAAAAACATTGACGGTGGTTTAAAAATGAAAATGCCGGATGGAACTTTCCGCACCTTTCCTTTTCACGCGGAGTACGAAGTAGTGAAATGAATTCTCAGGAAATGAACGCGGCCGCTTTTTCCAGGGCTTTTGAGATGCCTTCGGTTTTTGTGCCGCCCGCTGTGGCATAATTCGCCTGCCCGCCTCCCCCGCCCTGGATCTCCTTCGCCAGCTCGCGCACGATCGCACCCGCATTCAGGTTCTTTTCTTTTAACAGGTCGTCAGAAATGGCAACCGTGATCGAAGGCTTGCCCTTCACCTCCGCGCCAAGCACGATAAATATTTTTTCTTTCTGCTTCAATTCAAAAGCAATGTCCTTGATCGCTTCCGGTGAATCGAGGTCGATCTTCTCACAAAGAAAATGGATCCCGTTGTGAGACCTTATCTTACCCAGCAATTCACTTTTCACCGACTTCGCCTTTTCACGATACAATGCCTCGACCTGTTTGGAGAGTTTGGAATTCTCTTCCATCAATCCCTGCACACTCTTCACCACGTCCTTTGGATTTTTCAGCAGCTCCTTCAACTGCATCACCAAAGCCAGTTGCTCGTTGAAATATTTTTCGGCACGCTCGGAAGTGATGGCTTCTATCCTGCGAATACCCGCAGCGATAGCGCTCTCTGAAATTATTTTGAACAGGCCTATTTGCCCCGTAGACTTCACATGCGTTCCACCGCATAGTTCGATGGAGTAATTCTTATCGAAGGTCACTACGCGCACCACATCTCCGTATTTTTCCCCGAACAAGGCCATCGCGCCCAGTTTTTTCGCATCGGCAATGGGCATCTGTTTTATATCGACAGGAATGTTCTCACGGATCTTCTCATTCACGATAGACTCGATCTTCGCTAATTCTTCATCCGTAACTTTGGAGAAATGTGAAAAATCGAAGCGCAAATATTCATCATTTACTAATGAACCTTTTTGCTCCACGTGCGTACCCAAAACTTTCCTCAGTGCAGCATGCAGTAAATGCGTGGCGCTGTGATTATCCATTGTAAGCGTACGCCTGCCGGCATCCACTTTCGCGGTGAAAGACGCACTTAAATCAGAAGGGAGCTTATCTGTAAAATGAACGATCACCCCGTTCTCCTTTTTCGTATCGGTGATCAAAACCTTTTCCTTTCCATTCTCCAGCACACCGGTATCACCCACCTGTCCGCCACTCTCGGCATAAAAAGGAGTTTTGTCGAGTACGACCTGGAATTGCTCCTTGCTCTTTGCTTTTACCTTACGGTAACGAATGATCCTGCTCGTTTCAGTCAACTTATCATAACCCACAAAAACCCCGGGATCCGAATTCTTTTCCACTCCTTCAGGGAAATTCCAGTCCTGGGTATCCACCACGCTGGCCTCGCGCGAACGGTTCTTTTGTTTTTCTAACTCTTCATCAAATGCTTTCTCATCAATGGATAAGCCGTAACCCCGGGCAATCAGTGAAGTGAGGTCCACAGGGAACCCGAATGTATCGTACAACTCAAAAACGATCTTTCCATCTATCACTTTGCCGCCCTTATTGGAAAGGTCAATGCAAACCGCATCGATCTTTTTCAACCCCGTTTCCAGCGTACGATAGAATGCGGCTTCCTCTTCCTTCAACACTTTTTCGATCAAAAGCTTTTGGGAATTCAACTCCGGGAAAGCAGCGCCCATCTGGTGCGCCAGCACCGGCACTAAACGGTACATGAATGGTTCTTTCAGATTCAAAGATTGATACCCGTAGCGAATGGCCCTTCTCAGGATCCTCCGGATCACATAACCCGCACCTGTATTGGAAGGCAATTGCCCATCGGCAATGGAAAAAGAAATGGCGCGAATATGATCAGCGATCACGCGCATGGCAATGTTCACCACCTCATCGTTCTTGCCGGGATCCTCTGCACGGTAACGCAAACCGGAAATATCTTCTATCTTTTGAATGATAGGCTGGAAAACATCCGTATCGTAATTCGATTTCTTTTCCTGCAAAGCCATGCATAAACGCTCGAAGCCCATCCCGGTATCCACGTGGCGTGCAGGAAGTTTTTCGAGTGTTCCGTCCGCTTTGCGATTGAATTCCATGAACACATTGTTCCATATCTCCACCACCTGCGGGTGACCGGTATTGACCAGCGATTTCCCATCCACCTTCTTTCTTTCTTTCGGATCGCGCAGGTCGATGTGAATTTCAGAGCACGGTCCGCAAGGTCCCGCATCGCCCATCTCCCAGAAATTATCTTTTTTATTCCCGTTCAAAATACGATCGGCACTCACAAAACGTTTCCAGTTGTCATACGCTTCCTGGTCGAACGCGAGACCGTCCTCTTTGCTGCCTTCGAAAACCGTCACATACAAGCGGTCGGGATCTATTTTGTAAACACCAACCAATAATTCCCAGCTCCACTCTATGGCTTCCCTCTTGAAATAATCGCCAAAGCTCCAGTTGCCCAGCATTTCGAACATCGTGTGGTGGTAAGTATCCACACCCACCTCCTCGAGGTCATTATGCTTGCCGGAAACGCGCAAGCATTTTTGCGTGTCGGCCACGCGGGGAAATTTTACGGGAGCATTGCCCAGGAAAATGTCTTTGAAAGGCGCCATGCCTGAGTTGATGAACATGAGCGTGGGATCGTTCTTCACCACCATGGGCGCAGAAGGAACGATCTCGTGTCCTTTGGAACGGAAGAACTCGAGGAACTTTTCGCGTATTTTGTTCGAGGTCATATCAGGGTGACAAAAATAAGAAAATTGCGGGGTTGTGCCGGGTAAGAATTAGCAGAAATGGTTCTTGCCGGGCGGAGCTAACATTTTAATTTTGGCAGCCATGAAGCAACTGCATTTAAACCTCATCCTTCCACTTCTCCTTTTTGCGACCATTTCAAATTCACAAATTATCACGACCGCGCTTTACGGCAAGGGAAAATTTTTCAGGGTCGTAAATTACGATTCGATATCCTCCGAAACCTACCTGGGCTTCGATGGCTTCACCGGGAAGAACATCAAGAGCGCCTGCCCCACCTGCACCTATGGCCCTTGCGAGTTAAAGGGCTGTCATGGCGACAGCATCAGTACCTATTTTGAAGGGCATAGACTCAATTTTTTTTATGACGGCAAGCATTGGGCGCTGGCCGATCCCTCCGGTAAAATAGTAAGCGAATTCAAATATGACATGCTTTATTATTACCTGCCTGGCGGCTCGCACCTGAATACTTTTTGGGACCTGCTTTTATTGGCAAAATACAATGGAAAGTGGGGGTTGTTGAATAGCGTTGGAAAGGAGATCGTGCCTTTTGATTATGAACTTCCGATGGCAAAAAGCGATTACCTGGGATTTATTTTTGAGAACGTGCAGGATTCCTGCAGCCCGGATGATATGTTTTGTGAAACACGAATGCTTAAAGATGGCGTGTATGGCTTTCCGATGATCCGATCGCTGCTGGTGATGAAGCAGAACGGGAAATACGGTGCGACCGATACGACCACGCAAAAAGTGATCGTGCCTTTTGTGTATGACAGGATCAACTGCGGCACTTCCCCGGGAATGATCTACCTTGAACATGAGAATTCCGACATCATGGATTTTCTCACCCCCTCGAACGTTGTGCTAAAAGGATATTTATCGGTTGAATACAGCTCATCGGGAATTTATCGCGCAAATAAAAAAGGGAAATACGGTCTCGTCACGGCTGAAGGAAAGGAGCTGACCTCCTTTATTTATGACGATCTTTCCCTGGATCCTGTAAAAGATGAGAACGGTAATTATTTATTTGATGCCCGCAAAGGAAAAAAGAACACGAGCATCCGGATCACACCCCAGGGACAAGTTACCACACAATAAAGTGAACATGAAAAAACTGGCCTTATTCTTTGGGCTTCTCGCTTCTGCAATGGCAAATGCGCAGGGCCTTGAAAGCTTAATGGCTGTTTATAAAGATGGTGTTTTTATGATCGATCTTGATACGAACTCTCTTCCGCGTTTTAAGGGATTTAATGGTTTTACACAAGCAAATCTCAAGGAGAACAGGGATTCCACCGGTGGAAATTATTTTCCTGTATACCATTTCAATTCCCGGTACGATGGGAAAAAATGGGGAATTGTTGATTGGGACGGGAGAACGATAGGAAATTGTGAGTACGATCTGCTCTTTCCTTATATGCCCTATAACCAAAAGCTAAGCGGCAATGTCCCGGGGCTTCTCGCATGCAGGGACGGGAAGTGGGGAATGGTGAATGGTGCGGGAAAAATACTCATTCCTTTTATGTACGATCTTCCCTTTGCTGACGAGGCCAGCGGGGACTGCTATTTCACTCAAATGAAAAACAATGCTGACCTGGCGCGCGAACTCTCCCGCGGGGAAATGATGCTGGAGGATGGAATATTCAGCTTTCCAATGGTGGGTTCCAATATGGTGTTCCTGCAAAACGGGAAATACGGCATGGTAGACACTACCGGAAAGGTGGTCGTGCCATTTAAATACAGTGCTATCACTTTTAGCATAACCGGAATTCATCAATTGCAGGAAGGAAAAAAGACCTTGTACTGTACCTCGAATGGAATGATCCTCAATTATGATATGGTACAACCCACCATATCCGGCCTTCACAGCGTAAAGAAAAAAGGCAAGTGGGGCTATATTGATAATAACGGCAAGCTTATCGTTCCCTGTAAATACGATCTCGCTGGCGATATGAAAAGAGATACCGGCTCCGATTATTGCCATGCCGGGGTAGCTATTGGCGATACTTACTACGAGCTCCGCATTTATGATGACGGGAGAATAGAACAGGAAGAATGATTTCGGGTGCCGGGCTGAGAGCTTGCACTGAGTTTGTAGAAACACTCACGAAGAGGGCCCGAGAAACAAGATCCCTTCAATCCAAATACCCTTCGTTGGCCTCAGGATGACACAGTTCACAAGAAATTTATAGATGAAAGGCAATATGGAAAATGGATTTACAAGTGGAAGATTCCACAACAAGTTTAAGTCCGGCACAATAAAAATCTGCAACGCACCAATCGATTAGGTGTTGTGGCCGGGAATAATATCCCTTTAGCTTTTTCCCTTTTCACTCCTGCCAAACGATCTTTTCAACCTTCGTCATTTTCTTTCGAAGGCTAAGGGCCCGGTCGATCATGTGGTCTTGAACAGAAATATCTGTGTGACGAAATTTCACGTATTGAAAGTAAATTTCTTTTGTCTTGTGCCCCTCTCTGCTCCCTCCCTCCCTAAAAGGAAAAGAATATCGCACTACCCGCCCGCCCTTCCAAATTTTGTTAAAAAGCCCGGAAACATTGGCACTCCGGGCTTGCTTTTTTCCTGTAATTGTCTATTTTTGGACACCTGAAAATTTACGGCAGCGTGTCGAAGATCAAATATAAGTTCAATACCAAGTCACTTACCTATGAAAAGGTAGAGGTGAGCTGGAAGCAGCGTATCCTGCAGCTCCTCTCCTACCTCGCCACGGGAACGGTGTTCGCTGCCATTACCATCTTTTTCGCGTACAAATTCTTTCCCTCGCCACAGCAAAAGATCCTCGAGCGCGAGAACGAACAACTCAAGACCGAATACGACATCCTCAACCAGCGCCTTGCAAATATTTCGGCCGTGCTGGCCGAT
>DATDFI010000115.1:0-3351 GCA_036522695.1 Bacteroidia bacterium
GATCGAGTGTGAGGTTCGTAGATGCGCCAGTAATAACGCTGGTAATACACCCAGCGCTGGTCAGTGCCCTTATAGGTGTTCACCATTTCTGTTTGTTTCCTGAAAGCACGGGCCTCAAGACTTACCAGCACCTTCGTGGTATCATGCTCCGTCATCAGATCGATCGTTCCCCAGTCCAATGGAGGAGGCATTTCCTTTTTTTCTGCAGTATCAAGAAATACAGTGCGGATATTGTAATTGGAAAGTGTATCCAGGTTTTGAAAAAGACTTGTGATCGTTTTATATCCACCGCTGGTCCGGGCGGTTAGTACGAGCGTTTTGTTTGTTGGCGGTATAGTAATTACAGAAGCACGTGGTGCATAAAAGGATAACCTCCCCATTGTGCAGGAGGCGAGGAGCAGCATACACAGGAAAATAAAATTCCTTTTCATGAACGTAAAATGGGAGATCAGTTGTTCACTACAACCGCGGCCGCCAACTGTTACCTCTCCCCGCTAAAACCTTACCCTCACCTGCGCCTTTATCTCCGTCTTGGCATTGCCATCTATCTCGGTGAGTGAGCCGGTACTGATCACGTTTTGATTGCTGTAATATGTTTGCGCCCAGCGCAGCCATACTTCAATGTTGCGGCCTATTTCGTAATTGAGCATTAAATAAGTTCTTGAACCCCTGTAATAATAGGAAGGGATAGAATAGGACCCCGGGATCTCCGATTCAAACGCATACAGGCGCGAATCATAACCATCCGTATCGAACAAAGCGTAGCGCCCGGTAAGTGTTAAATGTGTTTTCGGTACTTTGTAAATGATGTCCTGGTAAATGAGGCAGCCTTTTTCTTTTTTGGTGCCATCCGTCCAATCGATATATTCTATCCTGTTGCGAAAACGTAACGCGCGGGAAATGGTGTACGAGATCTCGTAACGGTAATTTACCTGTTGAGTGGGTACAAGGTAGTCCAGCTCATTGGGCACGCTGTAATTCGCGGATTTATCGCGCTGGCGAACGCGGAAATACATATCCAGCTTCTTGGAGGGTGTAAAATTTATTTGCGCCAGCCAGTCCGTCCCGTGCGATGGAGCATCAACCTGGTAACGCAGCCAGGGAAATTCAAAGCGATCGTAAAAGGCATTGATCGTGATAAGATCGGTGGGTTTTATCGTTGTCCCGAAATACAATCCCTGTTCATTGGCCGGCTCACTTCCTTCTGCGAAAGCGTTGGAGAAAATGCTCCGGTAATTGCGCTCATAATAACGGTGCAGAATAGAAAATGAAAAATGCTGGTCGGGCGCGATCAATACTCCGTTCAGGAATGCTTTTCCCCCGCTGCCGCTTTGCTGGGGTGTTAAACTGACGGCTTCTTCTCCAAAGAAATTAAAATTGCGGAACAAAACATTGTACTCCCCGCTTATGTTGGTCAGTTGCTTTGAGGAAAATGAAAATTGGCTGTACAGGTCCAGTGAACGATTGTAATCGGCACTCAGCAAAGTATTGATCGCATTCACGCCAAAGCGCAGCCTGCGGTTGTGCCAGGATGCATTTCCACCGTAATTGGTTTGTGTGATGGCATGGCGGTCGGCCAGTTCTGAAGGCGTGGTGTGCAGGCCGGTGAGTTGCAGCGAGCTTACTGTGAGCGCTTCGTTGTTGAGAGAATCATACGAAAGTACATTCGCATCCACTTTTTTCCTTGAGAAAAACCCTGTAAGCTCAAATCCTTTTGCGCCCAGCGTCACCGCGCTTCCGCGGAAAAAGCGGTTCTCATCCACCGATGTGTAAGGGCGAATGCCGGTGGAGAATTTTTTAATGTTCATGGCATCAGCCGTTTTGGTGTAGGCCAGTGCCGACCAGCAGGTGAGTCCCTGCCCGAAACCAATGGAGTAATCGCCAAGGGCCAGCGCCTTCACAAATTTGATGTTGCGCACAAAAAAGTGGGCCGAGTAAAAATCAAAACCGTTATGCACCTTCCCGTTCACCAATGAATCATAATAATGCGAATGATAACGCTGGTTCTTTGCGAAGAATAATTCACCGGGATCCTTTTCGCCCGTAATTCCCCAGCTCACATTGGTGCCATAGGTAAAGCGGTAACGCGCGTAGATCTTTTGCGGACTTCCGATGTAACGTGAGTTCGGGCTGTTGTTAAGTGAGTTGGAATCAATGGGTGCATATCCTTTTTCCGGCTCAAGTATTTGGGAAGCGCGTATGGTAAAAGTGTTTTGCCCAAGGCGGAACATCTCGCGCAAAGAGTAATTGGGCGTGCCCGAAACATCCTGGACCTTTATATAAGGCAATATTTTTTTGATCGTTTGCAGGTCGAATCCTTCAATGGACTGCAGCTCGTAAACGTTAAGCAACCTGCCATTCTTTTTAATGTGATCGAGCAGGTTGGCGGCCTGTATTTCGGTAAGGATATCCAGGTCGAGCAATTCTTCTTTGGTGGTGTTGTTAAGATCGATGGGATGATCTTTGTAAAAATTCAATTGTTCGATAATGGCAGTGTAATCCGCATCTTCCCCATTAGTGGTCTCTACAATGTTCTCGATCTTTTGCTCGAGATCAGTGTTAATGGTGTCCTGCGCAAAGGATGAGCCTGCGCAAAGCAGGAACGAAATGAAAAATATACCTGGAATGTATTTCATCATTTAAGATCGTAGCCCAATCCCATTTGCGGTGTGAATCCCAATACGGAATGGTAAGTTGCGGTAATGTCAATTTTAAATCCTTTCAAATTGAGCCCGAAACCGAAACAGCTCAGTGATGGATTGCTCGCTATTCCCGCGCGTATGTACAGCACTTTGGCCACCATGTATTCCGCTCCCGCCTTCAAAACGCTCTTGCGGTCCATGTCCTTTTCCGTTTCAACGCTCACAAAAACTTTATCGGAGAATTTATAAGTAAGCCCCAGCCGCATTACGGTGGGAACGCGCTCGTTGTCATAGTCCGCCAGCTTGGAGCGGGTGAGGTTATAAACGTGAACGCCCATGGTGAGCTTCTTCAGCACCTTGAATTGCATTCCTGCTTCGGCCACCAGTGTTCCCTTGCTTCCGTAATTTTCGATGATGTGCGTGGTGAGGTAATCCATCTGTATCCCTGCCGAAATATTTTCCCCGAATGATTTCCCGAAGGCAAGGCCGTATTTGTTCTCGGAATAAGCGCTGTACCCGAATGAAGAATAGCTCAAACCGAAAGTCCCCCCAGGCACAGGCAATGCAAATGCGAAGGCTTTTGAGCTGAGCTGCTTCAGCATAAAGCGGTCCTCGTAATATGTCCCCACCGCAATATTTTTCATAAAGCCCAGGCCCGCCTGGTTGTTGAAGGTGCTCCACGCATCCGAAAGTGTTACAGATGCATTTC
>DATDFI010000116.1:0-6777 GCA_036522695.1 Bacteroidia bacterium
GGCCTAGCGCATTAAACCCACTAACACGCTTTTCACATGGGAATGAAGCGATTTTAGAACTTTCCTTATTCCTATCAAAACAGGAGCAGGATTTGTATCCAGGGTGCATTATTGCAGATATTGTGCATTTGCCAGAGGGGAACTTAGGGAATGTAACAGCTCATCCCCATCTGACAAAATATGAAATTCCTGTACTATCCACTTCTTCTCTCGATGAGAACTACCAAATTGATCTGTCCGATCTCCTGGTGAGTATCGTAAACGAGAACATTGTCCTTAGAAGCAATAAATTGAACAAGACTATTATTCCGAGGGTAAGTAACGCTCACAACTTTAGTACTTCCTCCCTTCATGTCTATAAATTTTTATGTGACATTCAGGTTCAAAGTTTTCAAAAGAATAATCTATCCTTTTCCTGGGGAAACATAAGTATGATCTTTGACTTCCTTCCCCGTGTAGAGTATAGAAATACGATTCTTTCACCAGCGATATGGTTCGTTAAAAGGAAAGATATTGAGGGTCTTCAGCAACACTACGATTCATTTCAGAAATGGACCATCAAACATGGGTTGCCGGATCGCTTTATTCTTGTTGATAACGACAATGAAATTTTTATTGATACAAACGACAAAATGAGTCGAGCGCTTTTTCTTGATATGAGTGCCAAAAAGGATAGAATCGTCCTAAAAGAGTTTGTCTTTAATACCGATAACCCTCTAGTTCGTGATCCTGTTGGCGCCTTTACGAATGAATGCCTTGCTATTTTATACAGGAAATACACTCCGGGGAATGCTTCAGGAATCAACAAGGATCCTACAGAGCGGACAGGAGCTAAAGAAGTTAAGCGGTCATTTATGCCTGGAGAGGAATGGCTCTATTTTAAAATCTACTGTGGAATAAAAAGCTCTGATGCTATGTTAAGAGGAGAAGTAAGGCGAATTGTTAATCAACTTACCGAGGAGAAATTAATTGAACAATGGTTTTTTTTGCGACACAATGACCCGGAGGAACACATTCGCATCAGATTCCGACTATTAAATAAATCTTCGTTCGCAAAAGCGGTTCAGATTATTCAGCAGGAACTTAAGCAAAGCTTTAAAGATGGCGTTATATCCAATATTCAACTCGACACGTATGTTAGAGAATTGGAACGTTACGGCCCTGACACAATTGAAATCACAGAACAAATTTTTCATATTGAAAGCATGTTAACTCTTGATCTCCTTGACCATATTAAAATATATAATGATAAAAAACTGCGATGGTATTATTCCTTGATAGCTATTGACAGCTTACTTAATGAATTTGGATTTTCTAATGAGCAAAAGCACCGTTTGGTTTCTGTGCTTTATCATTCTTATTTTGAAGAGCATAAAGGGGATAAAAAGCTGACTGTAAGTTTAAATGATAATTACAGAAAAAATCGACAAACAATTAATTCATTGATCCGTAATCAACTTGGGTCAGAATTGCCTGAAGGTTTTCTCCAGGTTCTTAAAAATCGTTATTCGGGTGTTACACCATTGATTCAAGCTATTAAGAAGATTGAATTGAGTGGAAAGCTACAGGTATCATTGAACGATTTCATCTCAAGCATAGTTCATATGCTCGTAAACCGAATATTTATTTGTCGACAGAGAACTAACGAAATGATCCTTTATCACATGCTGCTTAAATTTTATTCATCGGAAAAGTTTATCGGCCAAAACTAACCTTCATGATAAAAAAAGAAACGGACCCTTCATTAGAATGGCTAATTAGTCCTCTTTCCTCAAAGGAATTTTTTAATACTTATTGGGAAAACAAGGTGTTAGTCCTTAAACGAGAACAAAACGACTATTGGAAAGAATTGCTGACTTTGGAAATTATCGATAATGCAATCTCGCATTTGAACTTAAAGTTTCCTGAGATCAGTATTGTAAATTCTAATGATGAAATTGTTTCTGGTGATTATCTGCTTGGCGACAAGCAAATAGATTTTTTGAAGCTGTACCAATTATTCTCGGAGGGTAGTACAATAATATTCAATCAACTTCAAAACAGGATCCTGCCGCTATCACAACTTTGCAGAGCTCTGGAGAAGGAATTTAGCATGCCTTTTCAAACCAATATTTATCTTACTCCGCCTGGTGCCCAAGGCTTTTCAGCACATTATGATACTCATGATGTTTTTGTAATACAAGTTGCGGGGTCTAAACACTGGAGAATTTATGATAAGCCTGTTGAATATCCAACATCATCGGAGCCGTTTAGCTCCTCAAATCATAATATTGGCTCGGTCACGCAAGAGTTTGTCCTCGAAGCTGGAGATATTGCATACATACCTAGGGGAATTGTTCATGATGCAACAACAAGTAAGGATTTATCACTTCATATCACTTTAGGTGTAATGTCCTATACCTGGTTAAATCTTATTGGTGAGGCATTACTGCAATTAAGTGTGAAGAACCCCAAGGTTAGAAGTGCTTTGCCGGTTGGCTTTGCCAACCCCGCTTTCAATGACAAATCGGCTAAGGCTAGCTTTCGGGAGTTATTAAATGCGTTACAAACGGACGAGGCCATTGACTCCGCCCTATCTGTATTTTCTAATAAATTCATTTCCTCTAGGAAGCCTATTTTGAGCAGACAGCTCTCTCACATTAAGAATAGTAGGGATTTTGATTATAATCTTTTGATTTCAAGGAGGCCAAATATTCTGTATAGATTGACTGAGGACAAGGGCGCGATAATAATTAATTGCCACGGGAATACTCAAATTAATTTTCCCGTCAATTTAAAAGAAGCCGTTGTATTTGCCTTAGAAACCGATGAATATTCTATTATGGATATTCCAGGCGAAATTGATTTTGAACTCAAAACTGTTCTTATACGACAGTTAATTAGAGTAGGTCTTGTCCAATTTCTGCCCTGAAATGGAATTTATCATCTGAGACTGACGTGCGTTTTACAGATATTTTACACTTAATGCCTCCTTTTTTACAGATAACTCATTAATGCCGAATGTTTTTTACAAATAACTTCTCTCTCCTCATTGATTCTTCACAGTTATTTAACCAAAACTCTTTGTAATCCTTACTTTATCGTCCTTTCCTGATAGTTTCCTCACGCAAACTTTACTGCTTATTCTCTTTCCGCATAAAAACTGAATAAATCCGAAGATAATTCAATGAAATCCGAACAAAAGAATCCAGGAAATCATCCGCGCGGAATAAATTCGTCCGAGAATTCTTCACCGAATGATAAAAATGGAGTGGATCACTGCACTTCTTCGTAGACATCGAATAGTGCAGAATGTATTTCCTGTGTGAGTTTAAACGAGAAGTATCTTTCCCGCTTCGCTTTGCAGGTTAGGTCGAGCTCTTCAAAGAAGTACAAGACCTGCTTTTTTAAAAGATTGGGGAACTTATATATAGGAGGGATCGTTTCAATATCAATATGGTTCATGAGACTTCGAATATCCAATAACAGCATGCTCAGATCAGAACCCCGGATTTCCTGGCCTTCCATTTCGTAAATGCTGCGAACCAGTTTGGCAGATTGCTCTTTCAGGTTCCTGAGTGCATTCTCCTGGCGCTTTCTTCTGATCTCTTCTGCTTGTTCAGCTACCAGGGTTTTATAATTCTCCAAAAACTGACTCATCTGCCTTTCCTTCTGAGCACGATCCTCTACGAGTTGTGCGACTGACACAGGGCCGGATGGAAGATTGATCGTAAAAGATTATCCGAGATTTTTGTGAATCCTACATATTGTGGAATAATCATCAGCAATTATTTGCCAGGTGAGGTCATCGAGGGCAAGCATCCTCCCATCATTTCAAAGGAATTATTTTTCAAGGCCAACGATGAACAACTACAAAATCGCTATGGTCAGCGCCAACAAAAAGAGCGCGAGGAATTCCCGCTAAAGCAGTTCGTTCATTGTGATCAGTGCACCAAACCCTTAACTGCATATCATGTAAAGGGTAAAAAAGCGACTTACTATAAGTGCAACACTCCCGGTTGCAAAATGAACCAGAACACCGAGATCCTCCACGATGCCTTTATTGATCTATTAGCTGATTATAGAATTTCCAACAAGGCAATTAAACCCATTCATAAAATAATGGTCAAGGTTTTTCATTCGATCAATAAATCGAACTCTGAAACATCTGGTCTCTTGAAAAATCAACTTAGGCAGGTAGAAAACAATATTCAAAAACTGACTGATAAATTTATCAGCGACCAAATAAATAAGGCGGTCTTCGATGAAGCCAATAAAAGATACGCGACAGAGAAGCAAAAAATAGAAGCCAGGCTTGGTGAACAGCAAACGGAATTAT
This sequence comes from Bacteroidia bacterium, assembly GCA_036522695.1. Classification (GTDB taxonomy): domain Bacteria; phylum Bacteroidota; class Bacteroidia; order JADZBD01; family JADZBD01; genus DATDFI01. Next base: position 4,319 of record DATDFI010000116.1, read on the forward strand.
CGAACCTTGATGAATACATAAATTTTACACTCAAAATAAGCTCGAAACTCCCGTCAATGTGGGAGTTGAGCGATTTGCGCCAAAAACAAAAACTTCAAAATTTGATCTTTCCGGGTGGTTTGAGATACCAAAAGGAAAAAAAGAGTTATCGAACCTTGCGCATCCATTCTTTCTTCGATGCAATAGCCTTTGTTTCAGGTAAGTTAGAGAAAAGTAAAAGCGGAATCCCCGAAAAAAAGCTCGTGGATTCCGCTTGCGTAGCCGAGAGGATTCTTTCGCTGCGCGAAAGTTCCGCTCTTGCTCGTGAAATGGATCAAAGCGCTCAACACTTCGTGTTGCAGGCATTTCGCTCGCCAAATAAAAAAGCGAGCTTTTTATTTGCTCGCTTCACGCCTGCCTTTTGCGCTTTGATCATCAAGTAGCCCCGAGAGGAATCGAACCTCCATTTAAAGTTTAGGAAACTTCCGTTCTATCCATTGAACTACAGGGCCAAAAACGGATCGCAAATTTATCCTTTTTTTGCGAATTTGTGCGAGCGGTGCTTCTCACCCGCCAACCATTTACTATCACTTAGTTATAGGCAGTAAACAGCAGCACGAATAAGCTACCCGCAGAAATTTTGTCCCGAAAAAGATGATATTGCCTGGAGAAAAAAAGAGTATTTATTCGGGAATTCCTATCCCAGGTACGTCTGCAACTGCCGGTTTCGCCTGTTACCTCTCAATTTAAAAAGAGCTTTCTCTTTGATCTGCCTTACGCGTTCAGCGGTAAGTTCAAATCGCTCCCCTATCTCGTTAAGGGTAAAAGCATGGGGGATCCCGATGCCGTAAAACAAAATTATCACTTCCGCTTCCTTTTCAGAAAGTTTGGCAAGCGCGCGCCTGATCTCAATGGAAAGAGAAGAGGCGAAGAGCGAATTATCCGGCAGGGGATTTTCAGGATCATACATCAGGTCGATGAGCGTTCCATCCTGGTCACTGAATGGTGTGTCAAATGAAACGTGGTACCCTGACACTTCCTGGGCGGCATTTACCTCTTCGTTCGACAGGTCCAGCTTGATGGCGATCTCCTCCGAACTGGCATTCCGTTCCAACTCCTGTTCCAGTATCGAACTCACTTTTTTGATCTTATTGAGTATGCCGATCTTGTTCATCGGCAAACGTATCAACCTCGATTGCTCGGCAATGGCCTGGATGATGGATTGACGTATCCACCAAACTGCGTAAGAAATAAATTTGAAACCGCGTGTCTCATCAAAGCGACCGGCCGCCTTCATTAAACCAAGGTTCCCTTCATTTACCAGGTCGGGCAAACTAAGGCCCAGGTGCTGGTACTGTTTTGCCACCGACACCACGAAACGCAGATTCGCCTTCACGAGCATGCACAACGCATCATTATCGCCTTCCCTTATTTTCCGGGCAAGAAGGGTTTCCTCTTCAACAGAAATGAGGCTATGCCTGGATATTTCCGCCAGGTATTTGTCGAGTGAGATCTCGTTCCTCGCGGTAATGGATTTGCTGATCGTGAGTTGACGCATGGGGTTCAGATAAAAAAGCCCGGAGAAATATTCCGGGCCTTCCTGTTTGGAGTTATGCGAGTTTTACATTCACCGCATTCAGACCTTTTTTACCGGCCTGCACTTCGAATTCAACGGTATCATTCTCGCGGATATTATCCAGCAAACCGGACGAATGAACGAAGATGTCCTCATCGCTTCCTTCAGGCTTGATAAAACCGAATCCTTTTGTCACATTAAAAAATTTAACTGTTCCTTTTTTCATTTTGATGATTTTTAAAATTTATGTTTTCTCGTTTTAACAGAATGGATGGGACGATACCACCTCTATATTCTTTTTGATGAGTTTATGAATATCCTTCAGGTAAGTGCGCTCATCGGCCGAGCAGAAAGAAAGCGCCACACCCGTATGGCCTGCGCGCCCGGTCCTGCCTATGCGATGCACATAGGTCTCGGCCTGCTCGGGGATCTCATAATTGATCACATGCGAAAGTTTATCCACATCGATACCGCGCGATGCGATATCTGTAGCCACCAGGATGCGTATACTGCGGTTCTTGAATCGCTTCAACGCGCCCTCCCTCGCATTCTGCGATTTGTTCCCGTGTATGGCCTCGGCTGCAATACCATTGCGGCTTAGTTCCTTCGCCACTTTATCGGCACCTCTTTTAGTGCGTGTGAACACCAAAGCGTGTTCGATATCGCTCGACCTAAGCACATGTTTGAGCAGGGATCTTTTGTCGGGTTTCTCTACAAAATAAACGCGTTGTTCCACTGAAACGGCTGTTGAGGAAACCGGTGCCACGTTCACCTGGACGGGATCTTTCAGCAGTGAACCCGCCAGCTTTTTTATATCATCGGGCAGGGTGGCCGAAAATAAAAGCGTCTGCCTTTTTTGCGGGAGCCGGGCCACCACCTTTTTGATATCGTTGATAAAGCCCAT
>DATDFI010000117.1:0-5388 GCA_036522695.1 Bacteroidia bacterium
CGATAAGGCGGATTCCCTCGATGTGATCGTGACCACGCCTTCAGCTTACCGTGCGGCCAGCAATGGCATTCTTGTTTCGGAAACCATTAACGGGCCTTCGCGCACCTGCCACTGGAAGCATCGCTATCCCATTGCCACTTATTTGATCTGTTTTTCGGCCACCAATTACGCACGTTACACGGACGTGGTCCCTTTCAATGCTTCTAACGTTACGGTTTGGAATTACGTTTATCCCGAGGATTCTGCAGCGGTGGTGCCGCAAACTTCCAGCATAGTTCCCATCATGCAGTTGTACGATACGCTTTTCGGTTTGTATCCTTTTGCGAATGAAAAGTACGGCCATGCCGAATGTAATTTCGGTGGAGGAATGGAGCATCAAACCATGACCTTCGTTGGCGGGTTCGGTTATGAACTTATCGCGCATGAATTGGGGCATCACTGGTTCGGTGACAAGGTGACCTGCGGAAGCTGGCAGGATATATGGCTCAACGAAGGCTTTGCCACGTATTTGTCGGGGTTGTGCTACGAGCATTACGGCTTCAATACGTACTGGATGCCGTTCAAGGCGATGCGGATCAATACTATTACGAGTGCACCCAGCGGTTCGGTATGGTGCGATGATACCACCAACGTGGCGCGCATTTTTGATGCGAGGCTTTCGTATGCGAAAGGCGCGATGATATTGAACCAACTGCGCTGGGTGATCGGTGACTCCGCTTTTTTTGCCGCGATAAATAATTACCTGAACGATCCCGCTTTTGCGTATCGCTTTGCGCGCACGAGCGACCTGAAATCGCATTTCGAAATTTCATCGGGCCAAAACCTTACCTGGTATTTCAACGATTGGTTCACGGGCCAGGGATTTCCCTCGTACCAGATAAGTTGGTTGCAAACGGGCAATACGTTGAATTTTACAGTAAATCAAACGCAGAGCGATGTCTCGGTCCCCTTCTTCGAATTGCCTTTGCCCATTGAGTTCAAAAACCTCACGAATGATACGATCATCCGTTTCAACAATACTTTTTCGGGGGAGAATTTTTCAGTAAACCTTCCTTTTGCGGTGGATTCGCTCAAGCTTGATCCGCAATTGTGGCTCATCACCGCCAACAACACCATCGCTTCGATGAATGATATATCCTTTATTCCTCAACTCGAAATCTTTCCCAACCCCGCGCGCGGGCTGGTGCACGTGAACTTCGGGCAAACGTTTTCACAAATGAGGATCAGCCTGCAGGATGTTGAAGGCCGCCAAATAGAAAATTATGATGCTGCCGGAATGATGACTACCCAGCTCGATGTTTCGGATGTTGCAAAGGGAGCTTACTTTTTGAAATTTACTTCGGGAAGCAGATCAACGGTAAGGAAATTGGTGGTGGAGTAGTTTCCAATTCTCTCCATTAGAAGGATCTCAAATACTCATATCTCATTTCCTGAAAAAATACCGCTGTATCCCGATCGAGTACAAGGGATAAAAATGAGTGTACGAGCGGTGATATACGCTGAAACCTGCCGATAATTCTATTCTCGTGTTTGAATCCAGGATCTCCTGCAGGCCGGGATGAAATTCAACATACGTTCCGCCTTTGAGTGCCGGGCTTTGAATATCGATCGTTTCTCCATTTTGGATGAGCCGCGCGCTTTCATAGGACCGGCCTTCGATCTCGAGGTACAGGTTGATGTTGCGATCGGTATAATTCTCATATTTTTTAGGAAAGCACAGGTAACCTATGGAAAGGTGGTAATGCAGGGCGCGGCCATAATCCAGTTCGGTATGGAAGTAAACGGGACTCGTGGTGGGATCGATGCGAAGCTCGGTGTATTTATTTGCGACCTGGAAGCCGGTGTACAGCGACACCGCTAATTTTTTCCGGAGTAAAGTGGCGATAAGTCCACCCCCGTAACCTCCATTGTCATCCATAAGGTCCGGCTCAGCCTCATCGTGCGCAGTGTGAATGGCGGAGTACTCCCCGTAAACGGCAAAACGCAAATGTTTTTGTTCTCCATCAAAAGAAAGAAAACGGTACTTGCTGAAAAAATAGAAACCGTTGAAGAGATAAGGGTATTTTTTCCCGTATTGTTTGGATTGCGTGTAATAAAAGGTTTGGTTGCCCACGTGCGTGTGCGTGATGATGTCCTTCGGCAAAAGCGTATCGTGGTGATTGGAAACCGAAGGTTGTACGAAAAAGGTCCACTTGGGTGTGATGCCGTACATGAGTCGCAGGCCGGTCATGCTGCGCACGGTATGTATCTCTTTAAAGGTCTCATCGAGCAGCCGAACGCCCAGTGTGCCTTTGGGCATAGTGCTCGCTGGCTCGTTGCGCGGGAAAAGCTCCTGTGCGCGCAACAGCGCAGCATTCGAACAAAGCAGGAACAGCAGTAAATGTTTTCCCATCAGCTTACCCAATATGTTTTTCCTTTGCCTTTTGGCGGCTTGTTTTTCAGGAGCTTCTTCCACGTTTTTAATTCATTCCGGGGAAGGTATTTGGGCCCGATGAATTGCAACTGAAGTTCGTGATCGAATAAAGGCGTGGGCCCGAGGAAACAATAGGTGTCGCCCGCATAGCTGAAGCAATTATTGGGGGGCGCGAGCGGGTCGGGTGTGAACCCGGCCTTGAGATATCTTACCGAGAAACCTGCATCGGTAACAGCATCCGCAATTCTTTCGATGTCCACTTTTTTCCCCTTTTTAAAAAACACCTCACCCTCGGTATGCTCCAGGTTCATGGAAACACTGTCAACAAAATCGAGCTGGCGTATCTTCATCTCCACGCTGCGGGTGCATTGCGAACAGGTAAGTCCGTTCACGCCCAGCTTCACCCAGTTGAATGCAGTTTGCGCGTTTACCGGAGCAGGAATGAAAAAAAGAAGAAGGAAAAATTTTCTTATGTAGCGCACGATGAGCAAATTTAGGAAAATCAATGCCCAAAACCTGAAGGGGGTGATATTCCCGTGAAGGACCCGGTCCTAAGATTTTGTACCGGTATTATTGGTTTTAGACGCAATACCATGTATCTTTGGTACGTTAGTAAAAAGCGTGAAACAACTTTTCTTCATTATCGCTGTATCCGCCATCCTTCTGCAAAATTTCAGCAAGGCCATCATCCTTTTGAATTACGAGATCAATAAAGAATACATTTCGAAGAACCTGTGCGAGAACAAGGATAAGCCCATGTTGCATTGTGATGGACATTGTCATTTGAAAAAGCAACTGGATAAAGAAGACCGCAATGAACAGCTCCCGTTTCAAAAGATGAATGACCGTTTGGAAGTGCAGTTCTGCGATGAATTCAAACCTTTTGATTTTACGCCCGGTGCCGCAGTGATCAAGATGGATTTCACTTATTCATTTACTGATTCCGAGTTATCTGCCTCCCCTGTTTTTCAGCCGCCCCGGGCCTGATCCTCGCTTTCTCTTTCCATTATTTGTGATTCACTTTTTCCCGACACATGCGCAAGCTTTTCGCAGTGCTGTTGTTTGTCATGATGTACGCACATGGCAATTCACAGTGTACCTGCAGTACTTCATCTTCTGATCCTTCCGTTGATAACGGGAGCCATAACCTTGTGCTCAATAAAGGGCAATGGCTGGTTGGCCTTTATGGCGATGCCCGGAAATTTACGGTGGATGGGATCAGCAGTGAGCACCAGCATCATTCGAACGGTTCAAATTCTGCAATGGTGATGCTGCAAAGTGCCGGCATTGCTACAGCCGATGTGCGGTACGGTTTGAACGATCGTATCACACTGGGTATGCAGTTGCCGTACCTTCGACTTGTTGCTGCCCCCTACAGCGCTGCCGGTTTGGGCGATATGAACCTTACCGCTGCCTGGGATTTTTTCGTAAAAAAAGATCTTGCTGCAGCGATGGTGCTGGGTTTGGAATTACCCACCGGTGTTCGTTCCGATATCGGTACCGAGACCAGCACCTCTATAGGTTCGGGTTCATGGGACCCTGTTGCCGGGTTGAACGTGGTGAAGAGCTGGGGAAGAAATTTTGTACGCGCAGGAGTGTTCTATAAATACAGCACCTATGGTTTTGACGGAGTGAACTACGGAAGTTTCACCGGGCATTCCCTCTCGTACACTTATGAATGGAAAGACGGAGGCAGCTGCTGTTCCAGGGACAGCAGCAAAACGGGATCAGCGTATCGCATTAATTTTTTTGCAGCCCTTAATGGTGAGATCAATGGCCAGCAATTCAAGAGCAACAGCGTGTTTGTTTCCAACACGGGTGGTTATATTTTGCTGGCGCAGCTGGGAACTACATTTGGTCACGGAAAATTTTCCATACCCATGTCGTTCTCTCTCCCGGTTTTTCAAACGTATAATGGCATGCAAAGCCCGCTGGTGTACCGTGTGAAAATAGGTTTTGTACGGACATTTTAATTTATAACGTTTCTAAAAAAAGCATCTATGAAAACAATACTCAACATCTCTCTTGCATTCGCAACTTTCATTTTCATCGCTTCCTGCTGTAAAGAAGGTACGGGCGGTGATGCCACCATCGTTACATTTTTGCAGCATCACGGCCGCACGATCAACAATCATGTGAATTACCCGGACACGGTTTATGTGAAGTTCAATGCGAAGGATGCTCCAAAGAGTTTAAGTGATTATGATACGTATTTTGTGGGTGAAGAAGGTGAGGACCACGTGCATTGTCACAACCTCAAGTGCGGGGATTATTATTTTTTCGGTACTGCCATGGACAGCACAGGTCCTTACCGTGTAACCGGTGGCATGCATGTAAAGATCAAGCATAAGGACCGTGCAAAGGAGCAGGACGTTGACCTTCCTGTTACCGAATAATATTTTTGAAATCTTCTTTTCATGAAAAGGATCAGGCAGGTTTTCCTGTTGGCAGTTGCTGGCATTTCATTTTATTTTCTCTCTTGTAAAAAGAAGGATGAGTATGCCGACCTCGACTGTTCGCAGATCAGTTCGGCATACAATGCCAACATCAAACCTATCATAAATGCCAATTGTGTTTCTTCCGGCTGTCATGGCGCGGGATCATCCAACGGTGATTTCACCACGTATGCGGGATTGAAAGCAAAGTCGGATAACGGCTCGCTGAACACACGTGTGCTGCAGGATAAAACAATGCCTCCCTCGGCAGCGCTTTCGCTGGATGACCGGAAAAAGATCAAGTGCTGGATCAATAACGGGGCGCCTAATAATTAGGAGAAAAGGAAGGACCAGGTAAGTGAAGCTGGAATTTCATCCGCTTATATTGCATACTGTTGAAAAAATGTGGGGAGCGATTCCCCGCATTTTTTATTTTTGACGCATATACATTTCTTCTATGCGTTATTTTTTGGTGCAGGCGCTGCTGCTGTGTGCGGCTGTCAGCGGTTTTGCTCAAAGTTCTCCAGGTGCGCCCCCCAC
>DATDFI010000118.1:0-4186 GCA_036522695.1 Bacteroidia bacterium
AGGTGCGCATCAAGGACGAGGCCATCATTTCGGCTGTTGAACTTTCGCAGCGCTACATTAACGATCGTTTCCTGCCGGATAAGGCCATCGACCTGGTGGATGAAGCCGCTTCGAAATTACGCATGCAGATCAACTCCATGCCCCTGGAGTTGGAGGAAGTAGAACGTAAGATCCGCCAGCTTGAGATAGAACGCGAAGGCATCAAGCGGGAGAACGATAAAGAAAAACTGGAAGAACTTTCGAAAGAGATCGCAGAATTGAATGATAAACGTGCCGACCTCCGCGCCAAATGGCAGAGTGAAAAAGAAGTGGTGGAAGGCATTCAGAGAGTGAAGGAGCAGGTGGAGAACCTGAAGTTTGAAGCCGAGCAGGCCGAGCGTAATGGTGATTACGGCAAGGTAGCCGAGATCCGTTACGGCAAGATCAAAGAAGCCGAAGCCCAATTGAAAAACTTTGAAAAGAAGCTGGCAGAGATGCAGCAGGATGGCTCTCAGCTCATCAAAGAAGAAGTGGACAGCGAGGACATTGCAGGCGTGGTAGCCAGCTGGACCGGAATTCCCGTTTCACGCATGCTGCAAAGTGAACGCGAAAAATTACTGCATCTCGAAGATGAATTACATAAGCGCGTGGTGGGACAGGACCAGGCCATCAGCGCCATTGCCGATGCCGTGCGCAGGAGCCGCGCGGGATTACAGGACAATAAAAAACCCATAGGCTCTTTTATTTTCCTTGGCACAACCGGTGTCGGGAAAACCGAACTGGCAAAAGCACTCGCTGAATTTTTATTCAATAATGAGAATTCAATGACACGCATCGATATGAGTGAGTACCAGGAACGGCATGCTGTGAGCAGGCTGGTGGGCGCTCCTCCCGGTTATGTGGGATATGATGAGGGCGGTCAATTGACCGAGGCCGTGCGCAGGAAACCTTACAGCGTGATCCTGCTCGATGAGATCGAGAAAGCACACCCCGATGTGTTCAACATTTTATTGCAGGTGCTGGATGACGGGCGTTTGACCGACAACAAAGGTCGTACGGTGAACTTCAAGAACACCATCATCATTATGACCTCCAATATGGGTTCGCACCTGATACAGGAGAATTTTGAGAAGATGGACGAATTCAACCGCGATGAGATCGTGGCGAAAACGAAACTGGAAGTTTTTGAGTTGCTGAAAAAGAACATTCGTCCCGAATTTCTGAACCGCATCGATGAGACCATTATGTTCGTACCGCTTACGCGCGATGACGTGCACAAGATCGTGGAAATGCAATTCAACTCCATTTCAAAAATGGTGGCCGACAACGGCATCAAGCTCAGCGCGACCCCCGAAGCCATCGACTGGCTTGCACAACTCGGTTACGACCCACAATTCGGGGCAAGACCGGTGAAACGTGTAATGCAGAAACAGGTTTTGAATGAATTGAGCAAGCAGATACTTGCCGGGAAGGTCCACAAGGATTCGGAGATCATGCTGGATATTTTCGATAAGGAATTCGTGTTCAGGAACCCTATCGAAGAGGATAAAAAAAAGAAAAACCCGCCCGCAAGGAAAAAAGACAAGGTCTGATCCCTATTTTCAGGGGCCTTTGCGGAAAACAAGTATGGTCTTGCCATCGTCCGTAAAGGTCCCTTCCCTTTTCAACCCGGCATCCAGCAACTCTTTCTCTGTAACTCTGCCTTCCCGCATCCCAAACCAGTCATCCAAAACCACAATGGTTTTAGATGGTATATTCTTCCAGTCGTGGAGACCAACGTAGGGAATATAAACTTTGCGGTCGAAGAAATCGCGATCGAGCGCAAGTGCCATGTAGTTCTGCGAAGAATAAACAATGTGATCGCTGAAATCTCTTTCGATAAGGCCAGCCGCACGGTCCATCGCGCGTTCTTCCGGCTTTAAACTGAAATCATTTTTAAGATCAAAAGCGGCCGGGTTGGGAAGGAAAGGGAAAATGAGAATATAGGTGAGCAGGAGAGCAGTGATCGCCCTTCCGAAAATAAATATCTTTCGAGCCAGCCACTGCGATAAGGTTTCAAAACCACGCAGGGCGATCACCGAGCCGAGCGGCAGTACCGCCACCATCACGCGTTTAAGTCCATCCGAATTGAACAGCCCGAAACGCCAGAAGATCACGTGGGCAAAAAATACAGCAAGGAATATCCCGTGAATAAGAAAGACCTCTTTCATCCATTCCAAATTTCTTCTTCTCATTTTAAAAACAAGAAAAAGGCCGATCACCAATGGTAAAATCAAAGGCAGCCCGAAAATATAAGGCGACTGCTCGAAAAAGTGCAGCCAGCCGCCATGACCATACAGCGCATTGCCATCGTATGGGATGCGGTTAAAGACCCAAAGGAGATCATGGTAAAAAGGAAAACCGGCCATGGCAAAAACCAGGTGTCCCACAGCCAGCAGGGGAATGAACTTGAACTTGCGTGAAACAAAAAGATACAGGGTCACCACGATAAGGACCACCAGGCCTTCGGACCGGCAGAACGGGAGAAAGGAAAAAAGGACCAGGGAAAAAACATTTTTTTCCTTCATCATCATTAGCACCCCAGCGCTTAATATCAACCCGAATAAGGGTTCGGTGAGGCCGGAAAAGACCGTGATGGTGTAAAGCGGGAAGAGGAAAAGGAAGACCCCGGCCAGCCACGAATTTCCTGTCCCAAGGCGGGCGGCAATCCTTTGCACCAAAACTGCCGTACATACGGCAACAAGCGCATTGAATATTTTAATTCCCACGAAGCCGAATTGCGCGAAAGGAGAAGCGAGCAACGTAAAAACGGGTTTGCCCCAATGGTCAAAAAAACGCTCGGGATGGGAAGGCGCCCATCGCGCAAAAAGAAAATGGGTGATGCTGTCGCCCGTATCGCAAGTACCTGTGGTTTGAGATGCAACCAGCACAAGTACCCCGAAAAGGGTTGGAAAAAAAACAAATTGTTGATATCTTCTGATAAACAGGGACACGTGACAAATATTTTAAAATCAAGCCTTTATAGGCTGCAAGTATACTCAAATTGTTAAAGATTGTTAAGCACTTGCGCGAATTGAAATTTTGCCCCGATACTTACGTCTAATACGTAGCATGCCCAATAAGAAGAATGATATGAAAAAAGAGAAGAAGAGCGCTGCAAAGAACTCTTCGGAGACGATCAAAGTACAGCTCGACAGCCGTACCGTGATCTTCCTGAGGAACAAAAGCGCATTGAAATTCTGGATGTCACGTTACCCCAAGGCAAAGATCGTGGACTGATCACTCGAGGTGGTCTTCGATCTCGTCCATTTTGGCCTCTGTATATGCTCCCGATGTAGCATACACGATCTTCCCATCCTTGTCCAGTACGAAAATATAAGGTGATTCCTTTTTGCTCATTTGCAAGGTGTTTTTGTATTGTTCGATATCACCTTTATAAATGAGCACATAGGGATACAATTGCGGATCGTTCTCCTTTTTGAATTTTTCCCGGGCCGATTCGGCAAGGGAGGCTTTGGCACCGGAGAACATGGGAATGAAATACAGGTTCACATCATACGACATGATCTCCGTTTTGCCGATGAATTTATCGTAAGCGGGTTCGGTCCAGGTACCCAGTTCTTTCTCCGCATCCTGCGAATAGGCCAGCGCGATGATCGTGGACTTTCCTTTGGTATTATTAGGCACTGAAATTTTTTTATCGTCAAGGGTAATACCCGAAATATCCGGGAAAAGATTGCCCACTACTCCACTGTTCGTGCGAAAGGAGAAAAAGAGCAAGGAGATGACCGCCATTGAAAAAATTATTCTCTTATTCATTTGCGATTTTATTATGTTTATCATGAAAATATCGAGTTGAAGAATGTGTTTAACGACAAAAGCGGTTTATTGTTCTATCCACAAATTAACAAGCCTTAACAAAACCGCTTTCCAGCGTGAAGCGTAAGTTGTATAAAACAGACCACCATGACCAAGCTCCTGATTTTAGCACTCTCTTCCATGATGCTGATGAAGGCCTGCGCGCAGGCGCCCCAGCACAACATTACAAACAACAACAATAATACCACTATGAACGACAGCACCAAAAACAATGAAAAGGTCGTGAAGACCGATGATGAGTGGAAAAAGATCCTCTCACCCGAGCAATATTATGTGCTTCGCGACAAAGGCACCGAACGTCCCGGAACAGGAAAATATCTTTACAATA
>DATDFI010000119.1:0-2336 GCA_036522695.1 Bacteroidia bacterium
ATGTGGGAGTCGAGCTTCTACACTCCCGGTAACTATGCTCCTGTAGCGAATTTCTCTGCAGACAAGCTGATCGATTGTCCCGGTGCCGCGATACAGTTCACAGACTATTCGGCCGGTGTTCCCACTTCATGGCAATGGACATTCCCCGGTGGTAATCCTTCTTCGTCAACCCAGCAAAACCCGCTGGTGTACTACAATGCGCCCGGAACTTATTCTGTAACACTGGTTGCCACCAACGGCAATGGAAATGATACCAAGAGCGTAACGTCTTACATTACCATCGCGAACAGTCCTAATGCACCTCCCACCACAACGCCCGACTCGGTTTGTTCACCGGGCGGTATTGTGAACCTTACGGCCACTCCTTCTGCGCCCGGCACGGTGCGCTGGTGGAATGCACCCGGTGGAGGAACCATGCTGGCAACAGGAAATACGTATTCTCCCAACATCAGCTCTACCACTACTTACTATGTGGATGAGGATTTCCCTTCGGGTAACCAAACCACTTTCGGTCCTTTTGATTACACGATCGGAACAGGCGCAATGTTCTCTGCGAATGATATTCGCGGTTTGTACTTCGATGTGCTGAGCCCTGTTATTTTGAATACGGTTGAAGTGTACCCGAACTCAGCAGGTAACCGCACCATCGAGATCATCGATCCGAATGGCAATACATATATCGATACAACGATCTACCTGCCTTCGAGCCCCACATCTCCTGTAGTGGTGAATCTTAATTTCAAGATCTATCCCGGAACAGGATATTTCATAAAGGCCCGTGGTTTGGTTGACATGTACAGGAACAATGCCGGTGCGGTTTATCCTTACACTTCACCTGCCATCAACATCACCAATTCAAATGCAGGTTCGCCCGGTTATTATTATTTCTTCTATAACTGGACCTATACCGACATCGTTTGTAATACTGCACGCACGCCTGTAACCGGGACCGTGTACAATTGCAACGGGGTGCATGAATTATTTGCCGATGGAGATTTCAGTGTGTTCCCTAACCCGAACAACGGTTCCTTCGACCTTTCGTTCATGACAAAGAACAAGGACAACTTCTCCGTTAAAATGTACGATGCGCTCGGCCGCGTGGTGTATGAGGATAAGATCGATAATTTCTCCGGCACTTACCAGAAGAAGATCGATATCTCCGGAAAAGGCAAAGGCGTTTATATGCTGGTGATCTCTAACGGTAAGGATGAATCCGTGAAGAAGGTCGTGACGTTCTGATTCATTTTAAATTTTTTAAAAGGGCTCCCGATTTAACCGGGGGCCCTTTTTTATGGAATGAAGATCCTGCGGAAGCTGATCCGCCCCCGCGGGAAGAGCAAATATGCCCACCCTGTTGATTTTTTTATATTTGAGTTACATATGAGAACGGCCGATACTTCCATAGCCCGTATGAGCTTTGATGAGACAAAGCATATTCTTCATATTGAGATGAAGGAGAATGCCCAGATGGATATGGAGGCAACGGTAGCCCATTACGAAAAAATAATAGAGGTAACCGGTGGAAAAAAATATCTCGCTCTTATAGATTCCGGCAATTACTTTCACATCGACTCGGATGCCCTGGAGTTAACTTCCCGGAAAGGGACCATTGGTGGGCGGGTTGCTGCGGCACATTACAATGTTTCCGTTGCCAATAAGCTCACCACTCATTTTTTCCGCTCGTACTACAAATTGCCTATCCCTTTTGCTGTATTCGAATCGAAGGAGGAGGCGCTGAAATGGCTGCTCTCTCTACCGCAAGCGCGCAAACTCAAGCCTAAAAAGCAGAAGTGATTTTGCCCGATAATTGGATTTATGTTAAATAATGCTCCTGTTCTATAGCTTGAAGTGTCTTTAAGCCAACATGACTTTTTCTTTGCCACTTTTTAGAAAAGTGGCCCCAATTCGCAAATCCCGAAGGCCAATTTTGTCCGCATATGCTTAGTGAGAGATTTTTAGTTTAATACAAGCGTACAAAAGCAGGGACAAAATGATGCGATTGCACGCGTTGAAGGACTGATTTAACATAAATCCTATTATTGGACATTGCCTATCTTTATTCGGATGAAACGCAATATTCTATTCTGCTTCGTACTTACGTATTTCATTTCCTGCAAAACACCCATGCCCATTTATTTTGATAAGCCGGTGGGAAAGGTGATCGATTCGTTCCCGGTGATCATGCGGGGGAATTTTCTTATTGTAAATGCCGGGGAGATGCATAATACCATGCTGGATAACGGGAAATACGAGATCAGTAACGACACCATCTTTTTTTCTGCATACCTGCAGGCAAAGCGCGACAGCATTGATAAAAGATTACGCGAAGGGATCCC
>DATDFI010000120.1:0-4028 GCA_036522695.1 Bacteroidia bacterium
ATATACGGGATCGATGAGCTCAATAACGGCCGCATTGATTCGGCACGGAACAAATTTTATCAAAGCATCCGTAAAAAATTCAATTATACGGGTAGCCAGTATTTTTATCTCGCAGCAACCCTGATGCCCCGCTTTTTACGTAATTTTTATTTACAACTGAAAAAAATGAAAAAATAACATGTGCGGTATTGCCGGATTTTTTACGGAGAGTGTTGTTTTTTCGAGGCAGGACCTTGAAAAAATGACGCGCGCCCTGACCCACCGTGGTCCCGATGCAGAAGGTTTTTTCATGGATGGAGAAACAGGACTGGGTCACCGCAGGCTGAGTATACTCGACCTGTCGGATGCGGGAAATCAGCCGATGTACTCGCACGACAAGCGTTACGTGATCATTTACAATGGCGAGGTTTACAACTTCCAGGAGATCGCGAACGAATTGAATTCCGATCCTTCGCACGGGCGCATCAATTTCACTTCTTCTTCCGACACCGAAGTGATCCTCGAGGCTTTTGCGCGCTGGGGACCTTCCTGTGTTGATAAACTCAACGGCATGTTCACGTTTGCGGTTTATGATCTGCAGGATAAAACACTTCATATTGTGCGCGACCGTCTCGGCATAAAGCCTTTGTTTTATTTCTGGGACGGAAAGAACCTCGCCTTTGCATCGGAATTAAAATCCCTGCTCACCTGCCCCTCCATCCCGCGCAGGCTGAATCGAAAAGCCTTTGCGCCCTTCTTCAATCTCGGCTTCATCCCGGCCCCACAAACCATTTACGAATCCATTTACAAGATGGAAGCCGGGAGCGTTATGCGCATCGACAAAAACGGGTTGCAGATCTCTCGCTATTGGTCGCCCGATTCAATTGCCAGCGAAGAGGTCCTCGACAATGAAAAGAAAGCGCTGATCCGCCTGAGCGAGCTGCTCAAAAGCTCTGTTCAATACCAACTCAAGAGTGACGTTCCGTTCGGGGTATTCCTGAGCGGTGGGATCGACTCCAGCCTGATCACGGCCGAAGCCGTTAACCTTTCCTCGGTGAAGGTGAATACATTCAGCATCGGCTTCGAGGAGAATCGATACAATGAATCCGCTTTTGCCAAAGCCATTGCGGAATATCTCGGCACCAATCACCACGAGTTTATTGTTTCTTACCGGGATGCGATCGGTTTGATCGATACCATTTTTGAAGCGTATGACGAGCCCTTTGCCGACTCCTCCGCGATACCTACCCTGCTCGTGTCCCAGCTTGCGAGAAAACACGTTACGGTCACTTTATCGGGAGAAGGAGGCGATGAACTTTTCCACGGCTACGGCTCTTATACCTGGGCCGGGCGATTGCACGATCCTTTGATAAGGGCCGCGCGTAAGCCCATCGCGAAGGTCCTCGCTTCAAGCAGCAAGAACCGCTTGCAGCGCGCTTCAAGATTATTCATGGTCGATGACTATGAATACATCCACTCGCACATCCACTCGCAGGAACAGTACCTGTTCTCCCTTGGTGAGATCAGGGCGCTCATGTATGACACTGGCGGTTATTCCCCACCCGTTATCAACGTAAAAAAACCGGGCCGAACCCGGAAATTTACCGATGCGGAACTGCAGTCACTTTATGATATCAATTATTACCTGCCCTATGACCTGCTTACGAAAGTGGACAGGGCCAGCATGCACCATTCGCTCGAGACCCGTGTCCCTTATCTCGATCACCGGCTTGTGGAATTTGCGATCAATCTTTCTCCACGATTGAAAAACAAGGATGGCATCTCAAAATATGTCCTGAAAGAGATCCTTTATCAATATGTTCCTGAGAAATTTTTCAGGAGACCCAAGCAGGGTTTCGCTATCCCGCTCGAACAGTGGCTGAAAAAAGAATTACGCTATCTCGAGGAAGAGTTCCTCTCTGATGAAGTAATTGACCGGTTCGGGATCGTACGCAAGGAAGAGGTGAAAAAGTTGAGAACCGAATTTGCAGCAGGCAGGTCCTTTCTTTACAACCGTTTGTGGGCCCTCATCGTCCTGCACAAATGGATGACAAAAAATTGTCCCGCATGACCACAGCAACAAACGATAATTATATAAGGGGCGGCCGCCAGAAAAATATTTACGAGGCGAGCGAGGTTGAAAAGTGCAATTGTCCCCTT
Organism: Bacteroidia bacterium; assembly: GCA_036522695.1. GTDB lineage: Bacteria > Bacteroidota > Bacteroidia > JADZBD01 > JADZBD01 > DATDFI01. The sequence goes on from DATDFI010000120.1 coordinate 2,140, forward strand.
TGCGGAAGCGACAGGCCGGAACACGTTTACACCGAACGGAAAAGCCTGGAGATTGTGAAATGCGGCCATTGTGGTTTGATCTATGTGAGCCCGCGCGTGAAGCAGGCCGAGACCAATTACTGGGGTGACGCGGATATTTATATGAGCGAGGCCCGGCTCATTTTTACAGGGAAGAAAAAACACCACCGCGACCCCAACTACATTTATGAATTAAAAAAGATAAAAAAATTCAAAGCGGGTGGAGTGCTGCTCGATATCGGTTGTTCCATGGGCTTTTTTCTCAACAGGGCACGTGCATTCGGCTATGAAGTGTGCGGGGTGGAACCTTCGCCTTCGCTGAGCCGCATCGCAGCGGAGCAATTCGGGCTTAAGATCATTAATTCCTATTTCGAGCGCGGGGTAGTAAAGGCCGGAAGTGTCGATGTGATCACTATGATAGATGTATTCGAGCATGTGACCAATCCCTCTGAGCTGTTAAAGGCAGCGCAGGAAGCCCTGAAAGACGATGGGATCATGTGCATAAAAGTTCCCAATGGGAAATACAACCTGCTTAAGCTGAAACTGGCGCGACTGAGCGGGCGTGAAAAAGCGCACGACCTTTTCGACTCCTACGAGCATGTGGTGCATTATACAAAGGATACTATCCGGAAAATGCTGGATCAAAACGGCTTTACAATAAAGAAGATCATCATTCCTCTTCCCATACATCCCCCGGTCTGGGCTGCGCAGGTCGGACATTATTATCAATATCCTTCACCCTTCGTGCTCGATTGGAAAAGGATAATGCTCCGGAATATTTTTTATTACCTCGGGAAAATGGGACATGCCCTGGGGACGAACGCCAGCTTTGCCCCCGATCTCATGATCATTGCAGGGAAGAAAAAATAGATCGTTTCTATTTCTTCCCGGGCGCTACGCTTCTGTCGCGGTAATAATAATTAAGCACCATCAGGCTGGAAATGTAGAACGGGATGCACGGTATCTTCAACCGCACCAGCGAGCCGAAATTAGGCGTTGATATGCCCACTGAGAATGCAAAGAACAGGGAAAAAAGAATGGCGAAAAGAAGCATGGGATCCTTCCAGATGTAAAAGAAGAACCCAAGGATCTTCATGCGCAAAAGCAGGAACAGGGAAAGTGCAAGCACAAGTGTATTCTCAAGTGCTGAAAAAAACATTACAATATTTTTTACTTCCCAGATAAAAGGCCGGAACAAAGTGGCTGCAATGGCTTTGTGAGAAACCGAAAGCATGCTGGGCAGGCTCGAATCGAAAGGCCCGATGTCGAATGTATTTCCCCCGTAGTAATCCTGTTTCAGATCGCTTTGAACGTCAACCGCACGCTGCATCACCCGATCAAGCGCATACACGCCAAGGTACTCGCCCATCTGCGCCAAAATATAAAAACCGCCCGCAAACCCGCAAATGATCAACATAGGTGCAGCGATCACACGTAAAAAACTGTTCTTTATCCTGGCGATCCTTTCATTGGAAAGCCAGATGATGGAACCCGGCATCAACGCGAAAAAAATGTAGGGCTTAATGGCGATCAATAAATAGGCGCTGATCATTATCGCAATGATATTTCCGACCCTGATCCTTCCTTTCACAAAAAAATAATAGAAGCAATAGGTGTACCAGCCCACCGCCCCGATGGTGATGGTATCCTTAAGCAAACCCGAGCCCCAGAATACAACCGAAGGGATAAAGAGCACCGAAAGAGCGAGTTGAGGTTTGATGCGTGGAAACACATCGCAAAACAAAAGGTACATCCTCCATATTCCCGTGTATGAAAGCGCTGCAAGCAACATGGTTGTGGGGATGTAACTCTTTGCCCCGAGATAATAAAGCGGGATGATGAGCTTACTCACCATCGTGCTGCGGGGATCC
>DATDFI010000121.1:0-3499 GCA_036522695.1 Bacteroidia bacterium
TCCCAATTCAGCCACTCCGTTCGTTCCCGCTTTATCTCAATGGGGATTTCAATTGGTATCGCTGGCCCCTTACCAAAGCTCGGCAAATGCGATTATCAAGTTCAGGAATATTTCGGGGTATGGTGATCAATTGTACCTCGATAATATCAACATCATGAATGCGAATAGTGTTAATGATGCCGGGATATCTTCATTCGTGAATATTTTTCCAAATCCAAGCCCGGGCACCTTGTTTATTAATATGCATTTCATTTCGAAGGAGCAGGTGGCCATCCATGTGTATGATGTGCTCGGGCAAAATGTTGTGAGTATTGAAAAGAATGATGTACTCGGGGAAAGCTTTAAGCTCGATCTTTCTAAAGAGAACGATGGAATTTATTTTATTGAAGTGGATACCACTGGAGGAAGGTTGGTTAGGAAGGTAGTAGTGAGCAGGTGAGCTGGATTTATTCTTGTCGCTTGAGCCCCTTGCGCGCAAGGGGCTTTTTTATGTCCTATAATTGGATTTATGTTAAATCCTGGAGGACCGATCGGGTATTCCACTGTATTATACTTTCGGTAGCTTTTTACTGTTCTTTCTTTTTGCTTGACCAAAAATAAAGGACCAAAGAAAAAGTCAAGGCTTCATTTTCCCCTTTTCCGCCAGGGCGTAAATTTTTCAGGCTTGCCAATTGCTACCTCAGGGGTGATCTCCTCGTAAGCTCGGAGCTTCCCCTTCGGCTTCACGCAATCAAGGCAAAAGAAAGTAGGGCCTACTATAGGACATACGGTATTCAACAATAGCTTTTACATAGTACCGGTCCTATGAAATACAGCCTCCGCAAAACAGCCCCGGTGGCGTGCATGGGTCCTATGCCGTAGCCAGTGCGATGATGCCCTTGCGCAACGGACATAGGGACACGCCAGCGGGAATAGCCCTGACCCTGCAAGCCGGACCTTTCGCTCCCACGCTTAATAGAAATCCACCCGCACTTGATAAAGTTGCTGAAAGTTCCCGACCTCCGCCTTCTACATTTACTCCGAAAAATGATTTCGAGATAATTTTTGATGAACCCTCCCGGCCCGGCCGGGACTACACACGCAACAACTATGGTCTTCGCCAGCCTCACTTTTCTCTACATTTTCCTCCCCCTCAACCTCATTCTTTATTACTCCTGGAATAATAAAACGTACCGCAACGCCTTACTCACCGTTTTCTCGTTGGTATTTTACGCCTGGGGTGAACCTGTGTGGATATGCCTCCTTGTTTTTTCGGCCACGCTCGACTACTGGAACGCATTGCTGATCGAACGCATGCGCGGCACCCCATGGGCCAGGATCGGCCTGTTGTCGTCAGTGATCCTGAATATTGGTTTGCTTATTGTTTTCAAATACAGCGCTTTTTTTTATGAAAATATCAACTGGATCTTCGGGCTGCACCTCAAAGCACCAGCGTTCAGTTTACCCATCGGGATCTCATTTTACACCTTTCAAACCGTTTCGTATGTGATCGATGTGTATCGCGGAGAAGTCCAGGCACAGCGGTCTTACATGAAGTTCCTCATGTTCGTTAGTCTTTATCATCAGCTCGTGGCAGGACCGATCGTTCGTTACGCGCATATCGCGCACGAGATCGATCATCGTAAATTCGATATACATGATGTAAGTGAAGGCATCAACCGTTTTTTCATCGGGCTCTTCAAAAAAATATTCATTGCAAATGTGGCCGGGGAATTGGTGGCAAAATTCATGGATGCGGATGCCGCTTCGCTTACTACACTTGGCAGTTGGTTCGGGCTGCTGATGTATTCGCTCCAGATCTATTTCGACTTTTCCGGTTATTCGGATATGGCCATCGGCCTTGGAAAAATGTTCGGCTTCCATTACCATGAGAATTTCAACTACCCCTATGTTTCCACTTCTGCCACTGAATTCTGGAGAAGGTGGCATATCTCGCTGGGCACTTTCTTCCGCGATTACATTTACATCCCGCTGGGTGGCAATCGCAGGCACGTGGTGCTCAATCTTTTTATCGTTTGGTTCCTCACCGGTTTGTGGCATGGGGCCAGCTGGAATTTCATTTTGTGGGGATTGTATTTCGGGTTGCTCATCTGGATCGAAAAGTTATTCCTTACACGTTTGCTTAGCCGCATCCCTAAATTCTTTTCACACCTCTATTTGATCTTTGCAGCCATGATGGGATGGGCGCTGTTCTACTTCACGGACGTTAACCGTTTGAAAAATTTCGTGAACGTACTATTCGGGGCAGCGCCTAATCCCGCCTGGAACATGGACGCCCTGCAGGCTATAAAAGGAAATATTTACTGGCTTTTATTCGCGTTGTTATTCTGCTTACCGGTATTCCCCTGGTTCCAGGAACGTGTTCGCAATACCATGCGTGCCGACAAACATCACTACCTCGGCTTGACAACGGTCGCTGTGAATCTCGTAGTGTTGCTGGTGTGCACGGCATTGCTGGGCGGGAAAAGTTACAACCCCTTTATTTATTACAGGTTTTAAATAATCCTGGTATGCATGATCCGTATCCATATTTGGGCGCACCCGGGCGGTACCGCGCGGGCCGGGCTGTCGGCAGTCGCTTTTCATTTTTCGCTTTCGCATCAAAATAAAAGAGCTTCAACAATTGCCTCCATCCCTTGCGCATGCTCCATTTGCATAAACCTTTTCGAAAAAGAACAACATGAACTACTACGATTATTACTCAAAAAAATACCAGCCGCAGGCAGCACCAGGGGACCCGGAGCAGTCGAAACGCTTTGTTTCGTATCTCAACCTCATCGTTTTCACAATTGCGCTCACAGGATTCGGCTTACTCTCTTTCATCTTACCGAAAAAAAAAGTATCGGATGTTGAAAAGCGTGAGTTGGCAGCTTTCCCTCCTTTTTCCATGCAGGCCATGAGTTCAGGCAATTACATGAAGGATATCGACATGAATTTTGCCGATAATTTTCCCATGCGCGATGGATTTGTGCAGGCCGCCTTCTGGATGCGCGATAACCGCGGTTTTCATAATGACGATATCAAGTTGTATGTTGACGCGAATGCAAACGGCACCACGGCTGCAGACACTTCCAATGCAGTGAAGAAGGACAGCATTCCGCTTGCCGATACCAGTGCAGCGGATACCACAGCCGATGCAAATGATGAAATGAATTTGCAGAACAAGGGATTGATGATCGTGCACAACCGCGCGCTGCAGATATTCGGGGGGAGCGCGAAGACCGCGCGCAGGTACTCTTCCATGCTTAATGCTTACCGAAAAACGCTCGACAATACCGTGAACATCTGCGACATCATTGTCCCCTCCCCCACCGCCTTTTATTTACCGATGGAACACAAGGACCTTTCCAACGATGAGCCGAAGAACATCAATGATATTTATTCTGATCTCGATGAACCCATCCAAACAGTGGATGCTTATTCGGAGATCAGCGCGCATAAAGATGAGTACCTGTATTTCCGCACCGACCATCACTGGACGGCCCTTGGCGCTTACTAT
>DATDFI010000122.1:0-5135 GCA_036522695.1 Bacteroidia bacterium
CCAGCGAATCGGAGCGCTCCATTCCTTTTAATTTCTTTTTTCCTTCTGCGGTAAGTGCGAAAAATCCACCGTAAGCCGCATCCACATGGTACCACAATTTGTATTTGGCGGTTATATCAGCGATCGCATCCAGAGGGTCTATGGCTCCCGTATCGGTGGTGCCCGCAGAGGCGATCACCAGGAAAGGATTCAATCCTTTGACCTTGTCTTTTTTTATAAGCGTTTCCAGCGAAGCAGCTTTTATCCTCCAGCGCTCATCCAGTTCAACATGACGGATGATGCATTCATTCAATCCCGCAATTCGTATGGCCTTATCCACCGAGTGATGCGCCTGGGTGGAAAGATAGATCACCGAACGCCTGACGTTCTTCGAATTTATTTTTTTTGCATCACGCGCGGTCACAATGCCCATGAGGTTCGCCAAACTTCCACCCGATGAGAGATTTCCTGCAGCTTTGGAAGGATAACCCATTTGTTCTGCGATCCAGCGGATCAATTGGTTTTCCATGCGCACAGCTCCCGGTCCCGCGAAGAATATTCCAGCGTAACGGTTGGTGATATCGGCCAGGTAATCGCCTAAGGCAGAATAATAAATGCCGCCACCGGGAATATAACCCAGGTGACCGCCCGATGCAGGATTCAGACCCTGGTGATCCACGTTCTCTTCAATGAGTTTCAGGGCTTCTTCAATGTTCGTTCCGCTTTCGCTGATGGGTGAATCGAGCAGGGCCGCGCCTTTCTCATCCGTGAATTCAAAGGCCTTCAGCTTTTCGATGTTGCGGATAAAATTTTCCGTGTAATCGATGACCTTTTTGCGCACATGCTTCCTTTCGCCCGAATCAGGCTCGAGTAATCGCGATGTTTTTTCGAGTTGTAAAAGGCGCTTTCGCATAGGTCTCAAAATTATGAATTAAATGAAGCGCTTCAGAAGGTGGAAAACTTTGTTGAAAGCCTGCTTTTTAATACCCGTTTCGCAGTTCCATTTTCGTTTTCTTTGTTTTACACTAAAGTTCATTGTTGCGAACAGCTAACAACCAGCAATTAACAACTAACAACCAGGTGTTTTAATGTCCCCACTCGGTATTCTTTCCTGCGTAACAGCCTATTCATTGCTGCTCTTTTTAGTGGTGTGGCTTACTTCGCGCAAAGCCGACAATGAAAGTTTTTTTGTGGGCAACCGTTCTTCACGCTGGTACGTGGTGGCTTACGGAATGGTTGGCGCTTCTTTGTCGGGCATTACGTTCATTTCTGTTCCCGGTGGAGTTTATAAGTATGATCTCAGCTATATGCAGGTGGTGTTCGGGTATTTTGTAGGATACTGGGTCATCGCTTTTGTTTTGCTGCCGCTTTACTACCGGATGAATCTCACTTCTATTTATTCGTACCTCGGTCACCGTTTCGGGGAGAATTCATACAGAACAGGATCTTTCTTTTTCATCCTGTCGAGGGTGATTGGTGCGGCCGGGCGATTGTACATCGTGGTGGATGTGTTGCAGCGTTTTGTTTTCGAGGATATGGGGATCCCATTCGCGGTGACCACTGCCGTTTTTATAGCGCTGATCCTGCTGTTCACTTACCGTGGCGGAGTGAAGACCATCGTGTGGACGGACACACTTCAAACCACCTTTATGTTGTTGTCGCTCCTTCTCACTATTTATCTCATTTGCCATGAGATGAAATTCAGTTTCGGGGATATGTTGAGTAATGTATTTTCCGGGAAATATTCAAAGATCGTTCACACCAATTGGAAAACAGCTTTATTTTTCCCTAAACAATTTATCGGTGGTGTGTTCATCGCGGTGGCCATGACCGGCCTCGACCAGGAGATGATGCAGAAGAACATCAGTTGCCGTACGGTGGGTGAGTCGAAAAAGAACATGATCACCTTCAGTTTTGTGATGATGTTCGTGACCATTCTTTTCCTGGCACTGGGGACCTTACTTTATGCTTATTTCGATGCGGGCAATGTTGCCCTGCCCACGAACATCGATCCGGCCACACACGAATCGAAGATCATTACCGACCGCGTTTTCCCATTCATCGCACTCCATGACCTCGGAACCTTATCGGCCGTCTTTTTTATCATTGGTCTTATTTCGGCTGCCTATCCCAGCGCTGACGGAGCGCTCACTGCTCTCACGTCCGTTTTTTGCCTTGATTTTCTGAAACTGAAAGAAAAAGGCATCCCGGAAGAAGAGCAAAAGCATATTCGTTACCGCGTGCATTTTAGTTTTGCCGCTTTATTACTGGTCGTGATCCTTGGATTCAAATTTTACAATGCCGATACGGCCCTGGTAAACCGCATCCTTACATTGGCAGGTTATACATACGGTCCTTTGCTTGGACTTTTCTTTTTCGGTATTCTCACCAAAATGAATGTAAAAGATAAGTGGGTGCCGGTAGTTTGCGTGATCTCGCCTGTGCTTTGCTGGGTCATTGACACGCATTCCGAAGAATGGTTAAACGGTTATGTTTTCAATATCGAGATCATTTTCCTCAATGGATTATTCACATTCTTAGGATTGCTGTTGTTGCGAAAAAGATGAGACCTGCCTCTGCTTTCCCGTCTCAGTCATATTTCCTATTTTTATTTCCATGAACAACTGCATCCGCATACTTTCCATCGATGGTGGAGGGATCCGGGGGATACTTCCCGGCCAGGTACTTGTTTCACTCGAAAAGAAGTTACAGGAAAGGACCAACGATCCCAACACGCGTCTTGCCGACCATTTCGACCTTATTGCGGGCACCAGCACCGGTGGGATCCTCACCTGCATTTACCTTTCTCCCGATGGGGAGGGCCGTCCCCGCTTTACTGCGCAGCAGGCGGTGGACCTTTATCTTCAGCATGGTTCCGATATTTTCAAGGCCGACATTCGCCAGAAGATCGTTTCGCTCGGTGGATTAAGCGATGAAAAATATTCCGCAAAAGCTATTGAGACAAGTTTGAAGGAATATTTCGGGGAGACACGCCTGCGCGAATTACTCCGTCCCTGCATCATCACTTCGTATAATATCACGGGTCGTTATGCACATTTTTTCAGGAGTCATAAGGCCAAGGCCGATCTCTCGCATGACTTTTACCTGCGTGATGTGGCCCGCGCCACTTCCGCAGCGCCCACTTATTTTGAACCTGCACTGGTGCGTTCGCTCACGGATGTTTCATACCCTTTGGTAGACGGTGGGGTCTTCGCTAATAATCCTGCCTTATGCGCTTACGCAGAGGCGAGACAATTTTTCGCCACTCAAAACCCCGATAACCAAAGTTCCAATGGAAAGGCCACCATCAAAGAGATGTTCATGGTTTCTATCGGCACCGGCCTCAAGAACGGGATGGAGCTTCCCCAATACGATTACAACCAGGCAAAGGATTGGGGGCTTGTGGGCTGGGCGCGGCCCATACTCGACATCATGATGAGCGGTGTGAGTGAAACGGTGGACTATCAATTGCAACAGATGTTCGATGCGGTGGGCAGGTCCGATCATTATTTCCGAATCATTCCCCGCATCCTTCGCGCCAGCACCGATATGGATGACGCAAGCCCGAAAAACCTGCAGTTCCTGAAAGAGGACGGTATAGAGTCGGCCCAGGAAAATGATGACACCCTCGAGCGTATCGCGAACTTCCTTGTAGGAAACAGAACCGCCCGGGTTTCCTGAGTATTAACATTGTTAGTTATTATGAACCGGCTGTTGAATTCCGGTCTCTGAATTCCTGTTCACCGTATTCGGAAATGAATATATTTGCGCTCAATCGAAATAAGATCAAACGGTTAACCCCAAAAAACTAAAACACAAAATGAAAACTAAATTATTTTTTATCGCAGCGATCGCAGGTTCCCTGTTCTTTGCTGCCTGCTCGGGCGGAGTTTCTGATCAGACCAAAAAAGACGTGGCTGCATTCGACACTGCCTGGATGAAAATGAAAGACCAGGCCCATGCTTTCTCTGACTCTCTCGATATGGCCATCGGGATGTGCGAAAAAGGGTGTAAGCCCGATTCATCCATGGCTTGTTGTGAGCACATGAAGCACAAGATGGATTCGATGATGATGCCCTGCATGAATGATATGAAAGGGTTCCAGGACATGAAGAACATGATGATGGACCCGGGTATGAAGAGTAAAATGGATTCGGCTGAAACTTCTTTCGCAGCTTTCAAGGAGAAAGTGAACAAAGGAGAGATCAAGGACGAAGAAGCGAAGAAAACGCTGGCTGATTTCCAGAATAAGCTTAACGATGGCAATAAAATGCTGTCGGACTGGATGGGCAAGTTCAACGATGCAAGGAAGACCTGCATGATGAACATGCAGAATTGCATGATGGCCTGCAAGGACATGAAATGCACTGACAAGAAGTGCATGGAAATGGAGAAGAAGAACCAGAAGAAATAAGAAAGTATTTTGCTTTCGGAGAGGCGCGCAGCAATGTGCGCCTTTTTTATTTTGTTATGTATGCAGTCGCTTCTATCTCCACCAACATCCTCGGATCAATAAGCGCTTTCACTTCTACCATGGTGGTTGCCGGTTTTATTTTCCCGAAGAACTCACCGTGCGCTTTGCCGATCTCTTCCCATTTCGAAATATCGGTCACGAACAGGCGCGTGCGCACTACATCACTGAGGGCCGCGCCAGCTTGTGCGAGGGCTTTTTCAATTTTTTTGAGTGTGTGGATGGTTTGTGCGTAAGCATCTCCTTCACCGATCACCTTGTCGCCTTCGGTGGCGGTGGTGCCGGCCACTTCAATAAGCGGCCCAACACGAACTGCGCGGGAATAGCCAACTATGTCTTCCCATTTTGCATCGGAAGAGATTTTTATCCTGTTATTTTCCATGATAGAAGTGATTTGTAGCCCTGGGTTGCCTGCGCGATGGCTTGCGTGAAGAAAGGCTCTCATTTAGCCATGGAAGAAATATTTATTCTACCAGGTTTCATAGTGATTACAACTTATTGTTGAAGGATCTCCTTCGCACGGGCCAGCGCGGCATCGATCACCGAAGTTACGTTCTCTTTTCCGAATGAATCGTACAGCCCCGATCTTTTCAGCTCATCGAGCACTAATGGCTGTACACCTGAAAGTACCAGCGTCATGCCGTTATTCTTCGCATAATGAAATACTTCCTCGAGGGCGTGAAGC
>DATDFI010000123.1:0-2254 GCA_036522695.1 Bacteroidia bacterium
ATACCTGATAAAGTTGAGCCATATCTTTTTCTGGAATTCTGATAGTTTACTGTTATTGCTGAGGTATTTTTCGAACGTCCGGCAAGTCCCTATAACCTGTTTCATATCGCTTTTGCCATAGTAGATCTTAATGAGCATGCATTTGATGTTCATGTGAATGAGCATTCCCGGTTTCTGTACCTGGTTCAGGTGCAGAAGCGCTTCTTTATAATTCTTCAGCGAGTCGGCAACCGATCCGAGGCAGTAATGCACTACATCCGCGCGGCTTTCTTTCGGAAGCAGGTGTTCCTGCTCATGAATATAATTCCGGGCCCATTGATGTTCGCCATTCTTAAGCGCAACGATCACCATATTGATGAAGTAGGCTTCTTCAATAAAACCGTTTTCCAGGTGCAGGTTCAGCTCGGTATACCGCTTCAATACGAGGAAAGTGTCTTTCAGCAGATCTTTACTCCCGGTTGCATTGCGCTTGAAACAATAAATGGAAAGCAGATCGAGACCCATGAGCAGCTCGGCACGTGATAGAACGGGATCTGGTTTCGAAAGTAATTTTGACCGGAGTTCCCTGTAAGCTTCATCGTCATTTTGACCTGCAACACGCTGGAACAATTTTAGGAAACGAAAAACGGAAGGAAGGTCTTTGATCTGGTCGGTAAGGCCCAGAACCCGTTCGGCACTTTCTGACATTGCTACCGGGTAATCGATGGCGTATTGGAGAATGGTCATGCGGGTAAGGATGAGCATACCTTCGTAAGCATAAAACTCGGTGAGTTGCCTCAGGGCGTTTTCGAACAAGCCCGATCCCGCCAGCTTTTCCTTCTTGTTGTCATATTGTTTCCATTTCTGCCGGATCAAGGCATCACTTACTAAAAAGCGGTCGAGAAAAAAAGAACGGTCCTGGCAATTACGCTCATTTGTTTTTTTACTGCGTATATCGAACAGTACATCCTGGTTACGGGCATTGAGTTCGTTCAAAAGAAATGGAATGTCCGAGTATCCTTGTTTTTTCCGGTTCTCCCAGGCCAGGAATTCTTCCGTAAGTCCGAGTGTGTCTGACAGTAAAGCGCGAACTTTTACATCTTTGAATTTGCCGCTGCCAAAGACTTCCCGGAATACTTTTTTAGGGTCGAGCCTGGATGAAGAGAAGGCGGGATGGGCCTGCTCGAGCAGGCTCATAAAGGAAATAATGTTCTTGTTCTTATTGTGATAAGGCGAACGGATGAACTCCGATAAAAGCCGCATATCTTTCGTGCTGAACAATCGGAGAAGGCTTATGAGCTTTGTGTTTTCCATCGGGGCTTGCTCAAATGTAAGCATTACACGTGTGCCGGCTGTATTTTTATACCCATAAAAATCCTACAAACATTGGAATTGTTTTTAGTGCATTTCACTCGTGAAACGAGTGATCCGGTAAAAAAATTGAGCTTGAAAAAGCCTACAAATTCTATTATTAATTCCGGGCAGACGGGAACCATCCGGGCAGCATCTGCGTCTAAAAAGCAAAACCCCCAAAATCGGAACATATGAGAAAGGCAATTCAACTTAGCATCGTTTTATGGGTTATGTCGCTAACTGCAAATGCACAGCCATGGATGCAGGCTCCTTATTTGAAGGTACACAGCGCAGCCGATAGCTCGAAGCTGTTCAATTTTTACGAGATACAGAAGGCCTTTGCCCGGTATGAAAAGGATCACGATGAGGATGATCGGAAAAAAGAGGGCGGGCCGGAGGAAGACGAAGGAAAATTCCCGGGCTTTAACCAATACAAGCGGTGGGAATATTATATGGCTCCGCGCGTTTATCCTTCGGGGGATATCCGGCTTCCTTCGGGCAACCTGGGCGAGTTCAATAACTACATGAGTAATCAAAGGCAATCGGGGCCAACTTCACAATCTTTTTCCGGGAACTGGATGCCTCTTGGAACTACCGGTTCTCACTTTTACAGTTATTGGGGAGGAGCAGCCCGACTGAACGCGATCCGTTTCGATCCAACAAACAGCAACATCATGTATGTATGCACTCCGGCCGGTGGCCTTTGGAAAACCACTAATGCGGGAGGTAACTGGAGTACAACCACCGATAACCTGGCTGAACTGGGATGCATGGATATTGCCATTGATCCTACGAATACTAACATTCTTTACCTCGCCACGGGAGATGCCAATGCCACCACCACTGCACTTACAGTGAGTTCGATCGGTGTTCTCAAATCAACCGATGGTGGCCTCACCTGGTCGACAACGGGATTGACCTG
>DATDFI010000124.1:0-5941 GCA_036522695.1 Bacteroidia bacterium
GCGTGGTCATTTTTTTACTCGGGCCCTGGTCGGTGGTGATGAAATAAAAAGTGGAGTCCGAAAAAAGATGCACGGAATGTTTGAAACGCGTGCAGCCGCCCGCATTGGGCACCCAGCGATTAGGCGATTGCCCGTAAAATAAAATATAGTCGGTGGTATCGAACACCCCGGGCGAACCCCCGTCATTAACAAAAACCGAATTCTCGGTGAGGTCGTCCCTGCGAAAAGCAGAATTCGCATAAGGCAGTTGTCCGCCACCATTACCGAACACGCGCACATTGTTGGGATCAACGGTGGTCATATCCAATCCAAGGCTTTTCAAAAAACTGTACGAGAGTTTATATACTCCGTCAACGGTCACGCCTACTTTGTACCAATCTCCAGTGGCCAGCACCGAGTTGGCCGCATAATTTTGAACGGTTTGAACAGGGCGATTAGTATATGAAGGTGTTAATTGGAGATGGAAGGATACGAGTTTCTCGATAGCTCCTGTTTGCGGGTTTATGCGGAAAGGATAAAAGCGGGTAAACGCAAAATATTCTTTTTTAATGATACCGATCTTTGATTCGGCCACCACTACAGAGCTCAAGGGGAGCCGCCCATAACTTTCCACTACACTTTTTTCTTCGGGGGAAAGCGGGGCAAAAACTTCGTTGGTAAGAACAGGGGATACCGCTGAGGGAGTTCCGTAAAGTTTTGTTTTCGAATAATAGAAAGGCAGCTTTGAGGTCCCCGAATTGTACTGGGCGCCTCTGAAAGCCAGGAAAGTGATCGGGGTGCTGTCCGGTGAAAGCATTTTCACCATAGGCAACCACTGCAGGGACAGGTTTTGTGCAGGGTCCTGTTTGGTTTGGGCGATCGCAAACGGGCAAATGAGGAGCAAAAATACGCTTAAAAAGGAATGATTTCGGGGCGTGCGGGTCATGGGTCTCAAATTTAGTTAAAATGTAAACGTGTACTGAGTAAATGTTCCCCTTTCCTTTTTATTTTTTTCGAAGGCAAGCAACCCTTGCCAAAGCTTAACGTCTTCCGGTTAGGAATATTTTATTGACCGGGAAATCCTGCATTTTATTGCCTGCTGTTTAACCCGCTGATTTTTTGGTCATTTTAGCGTATGTTAATAAATTATTTGTATTATTGTGCCTTTATAAACCCGCAACCCATATGCTGAGGCGACTGATCATTGTATTTACTGCCGTGTTTTCGCTTGGTTTCAGCGATTCTCTTTTTGCCCAGGATCCCGAATTCACCCAGTTTTATGCAAATCCCCTGTACTTGAATCCTGCCTTTGCAGGAACAGCACGCTGCCCCCGCTTTGTAATGAATTACAGGAACCAGTGGCCTGCACTTACCGGTACTTTCGTTACTTATAGCGCATCTTACGACCAGCACATTGATGCTTTGGCCGGTGGATTAGGATTTTTGGTGACGAACGATAAAGCAGGCGAAGGGACTCTTATCACCACCAACTTCAGTGCTATCTATTCGTACCAGTTGAATGTTACCCGCGAATTCTCGATCAAGGCCGGGTTCCAGGCCACCTATGCTCAAAAGAAGGTGGATTGGAACAAACTTACCTTCGGTGATATGATAGATCCTCGCAGGGGATTCGTGTATACTTCACAGGAACAACAGAACCAGTTAAAACGTACCAATGTCGACCTTTCGGCTGGTATGCTCGGATATAGCAAACGTTATTTCTTCGGCTTTGCCGTTCACCACCTCACTCAACCTGATGAAGGCTTTTTAGGATCTTCCAAGCTTCCTATGAAGTACACCGGGCACGCGGGTGCTGTTATCCCGCTTGACGGGCGTAACGGTTCGGCCAGCATTTCACCCAATATCCTTTACCAGCAGCAGCAGGACTTCCGCCAGCTTAACCTGGGCCTTTATGTAACAAAAGGGCCTATTGTGGGTGGTTTGTGGTACAGGAACGAAGATGCTTTCATCGCCCTCATCGGCTTCCAGCAGGGCCTGTTCAAATGCGGCTATAGCTATGACGTAACTGTCTCTAAATTAGCTAATGCCACTGCCGGATCGCACGAAATTTCCTTCCAGTTGGTCTTCGAATGTAAGCCCAAAAAGAGGAAGTTCCGTACCGTTAGCTGCCCCTCTTTCTGAACATTTAAAATATTTTCCGTAAAATTGTAACCGTTTTTACGAATTTACGGTATAAGCCCAATTACTACAACCAATATAGCGCTAAACGATGCAAATGAGAAAGATAACCAGGAACATACTCTTACTGACCGGGGTAGTGTGCTTAAGTGCATGCTCCAAAGAGCAGTCTCCTGTAACAGGTTGGAACTATAACGATGCCGAGAACGGAGGCTTCGAAGTACTGCCTTATACCGAGCAGGAAACGGGTCCGGGACTTGTACTCGTTGAGGGTGGACGCTTTACCATGGGCCGCGTGGAGCAGGACGTACAGTACGATTGGAATAATATTCCCCGTACGGTAACGGTTTCTTCTTTTTATATGGATGAGACCGAAGTGCGTAACCTCGACTGGCTGGAATATTTGCATTGGCTCAACCGTGTTTACGCAACCGATGAAGTAACCTATGAAATATATAAGCGCGCATTGCCCGATACACTGTGCTGGCGCGATCCGCTTGCATTCAACGAACCTTATGTTGAGTATTACCTGCGCCACCCCTCCTACCGCGACTACCCCGTGGTTGGTGTGAACTGGTTGCAGTGTAATGATTTTTGTACCTGGCGTACCGACCGCGTGAATGAGTACATTCTTATTCGCGAAGGTATATTGGATTGGGACCTCGGCCAGAGCCTTGCCAACAACTTTAATACAGATGCTTACCTGGCTGGTAAGTACGAAGGTGTGGTAAAACACCTCATCCCTAAGCCTGATGGTACGGAACGTAAAGTGCGCATGGAGGACGGCATATTTTTGCCGAAGTACCGCCTGCCCACAGAAGCTGAATGGGAATATGCTTCTTTCGGTTTGATCGGAAACATGTCACCCGACTATATCATCAAAGAAAGAAAACTTTATCCCTGGACCGGCCAGGCCGTACGTAATCCCGAGGAGAAATTCATCGGTGAATTCCTGGCTAACTTCAAGCGTGACAAAGGTGACAACATGGGTATTGCAGGCAAGCTGAATGATGCTGCCGATATCACTGCTCCTGTTTTCTCTTATTGGCCCAATGATTACGGCCTGTACAACATGGCCGGTAACGTTAGCGAATGGGTGCTGGACACTTATCGCGACCTTTCACCTGAAGATGTTTCTGATTTCCGTCCCTTCCGCGGTAACGTATTCCAGACTTACAAACGTGACTCTGCTAACGGAAATGAGATCATGATCAACGATGTTACCGACTCCTTGTACTACGATGCCGATGGCAACCTGATCAGCCGTCCCGGTTTACTTTTCATGCGCGATGTGGATATCAAGCACAAAGAAGACCATTTGGATGAGCGCAGGAATTACAAGAAATCGGATTACATCAACTACCTGGATGGCGATCACAAGAGCTCTATCTTTTATGATGATGACTCCAAGGACGAGAAATACCTGATGTATCAATATCCTACTTCTGATAAAACATTGCCTGTATATGACCAGATCGCGCAAAACTCGCTTATCAATAACAAAGCGAAGGTTTACAAAGGCGCATCCTGGAAAGACCGTGCGTACTGGATGGTTCCCGGAACCCGCAGGTACCTCGATCAAAGGCAGGACGCTTGCTGGCTTGGTTTCCGCTGTGCTATGACGCGCGTGGGCAGCCCGGTTGGTTTGGGCGGCAAAAAATAAAGAAAGACTTCAAACTTATCAACAGGTCCTCCTTCGCCAAGGGGGACTTGTTATTTTTGCACCATGCTACAGCGCGTTGAAGACATTTACGAGATCTACTTACAACATCCCTTCATCTGCACTGACACGCGCAGGATCACCAAAGGATCTGTTTTTTTCGCTTTGCGCGGAGGTAATTTCAACGGGAATGAGTTTGCTGAAAAGGCTTTGAAAGGCGGCTGTGCTTATGCCGTGGTTGACGAAAAGGAATACGTTAAGGACGAAAGGTATTTGCTCGTTGAGGACGCCTTGCTCATGTTGCAACTCGTGGCGAAGCACCACCGCTCACTCCTCACCATCCCGGTGCTGGGTATCACAGGCTCGAATGGAAAAACAACCACCAAGGAATTGATACGCGCAGTGCTCGCTAAAAAGTACAGGGCACTTGCCACCGAGGGCAACCTGAACAATCATATTGGCGTTCCGCTCACCATACTTTCCATTACGGATGAAATAGAAATTGCTGTGGTCGAAATGGGCGCGAATCACCAGGGAGAGATCGCATCGCTTTGCGCCATTGCGCAGCCTTCGTTCGGGATCATTACCAACATAGGCAAGGCGCACCTCGAAGGATTTGGCGGCCCGCAAGGTGTGATAAAAGCAAAGGGAGAATTGTACCAGTACCTGCGGCAGAACAGCGGGCGCGCTTTTGTGAATGCCGATAACACCTTACTCGTAAATCTCGCGGGCGCAATGGAAGTGACCACTTACGGAACTGGAAATATGTGCCAGGTATCGGGAAGGATCGTTTCGAGCGAAGACCATTTGACCTTTGCCTGGAAAAGCAAGAAAGACGAAGTGCCGCTGGATCAAAAAGAGGCCGTGCACTCGCACCTCGTGGGCAAGTACAACTTCGAGAATATACTGGCTGCCATTTGTATCGGGAATTATTTTAACGTAGCGGCTGGCGATATCAATAAGGCGATAGAAGAATACGTTCCTTCCAACAACCGCTCGCAGGTATTGAAAAAAGGAAGCAACACCCTGGTACTCGATGCCTACAATGCCAATCCCTCGAGCATGAGTGCGGCCATCGGGAATTTTTCGGAATTAAAAGCGGAGAAAAAGATATTGATCCTGGGCGATATGCTTGAGCTTGGTGCGCATGCCGAAGAAGAACACCGCAACATCCTGGATCTTGTACGCAAAAATGATTTTTCACAAGTGATACTGGTGGGACCGCTGTTCAGCAAAGAAGCGAAAAAAGAATTCAAATCATTTGCCACCGCAGAGGAGGCCGCTAAATTTTTGAAAAAGCTTAACTTGAAAAATTCCTCCATTCTCATTAAAGGATCCCGCGGAATAAAACTGGAGACCGTGGTGGATGCGCTTTAAGCCTTCCTGTAAAATGTATGGTGATATTTGGTTCGGTCGCAGCGCCAAAATGATTTTCGTCTTGCAAAAAATATCCTCCCGCAACAGGTTGCCATATTTATCATAGCGATAGCGCGTTCGGTACTTTATTTTCTCCCGCTCATATTAGTTCCGCGGGACCATTCGTTGCCGCGTTCATTAAGAACATAGTGGCGATAATCATTCTTATGACCAGAGGGGTCTTCACTTTGGAACAACGCACCGAGCGAAGTCTTATTGCTCCTCCCGGTAAAGAGCACCTGGTTGGTAAATTAGTATTTATTTACCCTGCAATTTCCTGAGCGCGATCCACGCCATAAGGCCCATGCCGGTCTCCAGCGCGCGCTCATCAATATCGAAGGTGGCTGTGTGAACACCGGATGTTATTCCTTTCGCTTTGTTGCCTGTGCCGAGGCGGTAAAAGCAAGCCGGCACATGATGGGAGTAAAATGAAAAGTCCTCGGCCGTCATCCTGCGGTCGAGGGTAACCACATTTTCCTTTCCAAGATAATCTTCTGCCGCCTGCCGTGACAAAGAAGTGAGCGCTTCATCGTTCACCAGGAAAGGATAACCGTTCTCGATCGTGAATTCGCAAGTGCCGCCCAACTCCTCCGCTTTTTTCTCTGCAATATTGCGCATCAATACATGCGCTTGTTTTCGCCACTCCTCATTCATGGTGCGGAAAGTACCCTCTATCTTCACTTCGGATGGGATAACATTAGTGGCTCCGTTGGCAACAAAACGACCGAAAGCAAGTACGGTTGGTGT
>DATDFI010000125.1:0-4293 GCA_036522695.1 Bacteroidia bacterium
TGGGCACCGTCATGCGTACGAACGGACACCTCTCCGCCATTGTAGAATTGGAAGATGAGGATAGAAAAGGGTCGGTGAAGAAGGAGATCGAAAACGCGGGAATAAAATTCGCGGAAATAAGATTCATTTCAAAGATCCCGCGCGATCCACGGCACAACTCCAAAATAGATTATGCGAAGTTGAAACAGATCATTGAGCCCTGAACTAAAACCCGGGACCTGGCACCCCAAACTAAAACCGCTTCCTCTCCTCCGCTTCCTTCACTTCCAGCACATGTCCCTTCAGTTCTTTTCCATTCATCGCTTCTATCGCCTTAAGCGCATCTTCCTTTTTTTCGAATTCCACAAACCCGAATCCCCTGGATTCCCATGTTATTTTATCATAAATAACTTTTGCGGAAGTGACCTCTCCGTATTGGGCAAATACCCCCTCGAGGATCGCTTCATTGATACTTTCGTCAAGACCTTTTACAAATAGTTTCATGTCCCTTTTAATTGTCGTTCCGGGCAAGACTTTTTAGCCGCTGCGAGGAACCTGTTAATTGTTTTGTTATTTACCCTTGTTCCGTTCACACAACCTCTTCGTTCTTAAATTGCAGCTCAAACAGTCGCTTATACTGCCCGTTCATTCTCAATAATTCCTGGTGTGTGCCCTGCTCCAGGATCTGCCCGTGATCCAAAACAATAATCCGGTCAGCCTTTTGAATGGTGGCCAGGCGGTGCGCGATCACAATGGAAGTCCTTCCTTCCGCCAATTTCTCCGAGGCCTGCTGGATCAATATCTCCGATTCCGTATCGATGGATGATGTGGCCTCATCCAGCACAAAAATTTTCGGGTCGAAAACATAAGCGCGGATGAAAGAGATCAATTGTCTTTGCCCTACCGACAACATCGCACCCCGCTCCATTACGTTGTAATCATAACCTCCCGGCAGCTTCATGATAAAATCGTGCGCGCCAATGGCCTTTGCCGCTTCCACGATGCGCTCGCGCGTGATCGATGGGTCCATGAGAGAAATATTATTCGCGATGGTATCCGAAAAAAGAAAGACATCCTGCAAAACGGTCACCATACTTTTGCGCAGCGAGTCCAGTTTGTATTCCCTCACATCTTTTCCATCAATGAGTATTTTGCCCATGTTATACTCGTAAAACCGGTTGAGCAAATTGATCACCGATGATTTCCCGGAACCTGTTGAGCCTACCAGCGCGATGGTCTCGCCTTTTTTAACGGTGAACGAAACGTCCCTGAGTACCCAATTCTCATCATTATACGCGAACCATACGTTCTCAAAAACGATCTCGCGTTTTAAATTCTCAAGCACGGCACTGCCATTATCCGGTGTGTATTCCTTTGTATCCAGCACACGAAACACACGCTCCGATGCCACCATCCCCATCTGCAAAGTGTTCACCCGGTCGGCCAGCATCCGGATCGGGCGAAAGAACATGTTCGTGAGCATGATAAAGAACGTGATCTCGCCCGGCTGAATCTCACCCCTGAACATCTCCTTTCCGCCCTGCCACACGAGCAACCCGATGGAAACGGAAAGTAAAATCTCCACCACGGGGAAGAAAATGGAATAGCTCAGCACCGAGCGTATGTTCGCATCACGATGCTTCGCATTGATCTCTTTGAATTTTTCGAATTCCCTTTCTTCACGATTAAAGATCTGCACGATCTTCATCCCGGTGATATGCTCCTGCACAAATGTATTCAACCGCGCCACCTGCGTGCGCACATCCTGGAAAGCCGACTTCACAGAGTTCTTGAAAATATAAGTGGCGAAAAGCAATAAAGGCACCGTGGCCATCACCGCCAGCGAAAGCTTCCAGTCGATCACGAACATCCACACCACGTAAACCACCAGCGTCATGATGTCGCCCATGATCACGATAAATCCTTGCGAAAAAATATCCGCTATCGCTTCAATGTCGCTGATCACGCGCGTTACCAGCATACCGATGGGCGTATTGTCAAAATATTTCGGGCGCAGTTTGCCGATGTGTTTGAATAATTGAACCCGCATGTCCTTGATGATGCTTTGTCCCAGCCAGCTCGTATAATACCCGTTCAAAAATTGGAGTACCGCCTCCGTAAAAAGCAAAACCATCATGGTGATCGTCATACGCAATAAAAAATCAGGACCGCTTCCTTTGAAAAACGCATTATCGAAAATAAAACTGTGCATCACGGGTGAGTCCTGACCGGTGAGGTTATTGAGCGCGACCAGCACCACCAGCGGCCTTCCCACCGACATGAGCGCAAGAATAATGGTAACGCTGACCGAGAAAACAAAACGCGCACGATACGGCTGAACGTACGTGAGTATGCGCCTGAATAATTTCAGGTCGAATGCTTTTCCCGTGACCGAATTTTCACTCATGAAAACTTAATATGTGACGGAGGCATGAGACATAACTATAAACTATTAAACTCTGAACTATAAACTATTTCATTCCCTCATCTTTGCCCAGTCATATTCCACTTTCGCAAGATATAATCCTTCTGCCGGCACCGACATTCCGGCATCGCTTCTTTTTCCTCCTTCAATGATCTTCGCCATATCCTTTACTTCCATTTTTAAACGGCCGATATCAAGCAGGGTCCCTACGATCGCGCGCACCATGTTGCGCAAAAAACGGTCCGCAGTGATGCTGAATATGAGCAAATGATCCTGCTGTTCCCATTTTGCCTCGTAAATTTTGCAGATGTTCGTTTTCACCTGCGTATTCGATTTGCTGAAACAGGAAAAATCCGAATACTGAGGCAGCAACCTGCAGGCATCCTTCATTCCTTTGAGATCGAGTCCCCGGTAAAAATAATAAGCACGGTCGGTCAGGAAAGGATCCCGGTTATAGGTGATGTAATACTCGTAAGTGCGTTTGAGCGCATCATAACGCGCGTGTGCATCGGCCCGCACTTTAAAAACTTCATACACCGAGATATCTTTCGGCAGCATGCAATTGAATTTATATGTCCAATCGGCATCGTGCGGGTCCAGTTCTTTGCTGCAATCAAAGTGAACGTAAAATTCCCGCGCGTGCACACCCGTATCGGTGCGGCCGCAACCGGTGAATTCGATCTTCTCATCCAGCAATCCGGAAATGCGCTCATTTAACACCTGCTGGATCGTTCTCGGGGTATTTTCCTGTACCTGCCAACCATTGTAAGCAGTACCAACATAAGCGATGCGTGCAAAATAGCGGGGCATAAGGAGCGCAAAGATAATTATTAGCCCCGGACTTTTTTATTCGAATATGGAGCGAATGGACAGTGCAAAATGGGCCCGGTATTCCCTGCCTCGCCTTGCTGGCGCAAGCGGGTCAAGGCGGGCTGATCCCGGCTCAATTAATGCAGCCTGTCATCCGGGAGCAGCTTAAGCGGCCGTGTGCCAGCGCGACTGAAGCCTGCCTGTCGGCAAACAGGGATCTTCCTCGGTCCTTGCAATTGCATCAATTGGTCTTCCATCAGGGCCATACCCAATCGTAAGCCTTCCATCGAACCCATCAGCTAAGAACCAACAATTGCCAACTATTAATTCCCACCCTGTGGATTTTTTTCTGCACAACATTCAATTTCCACTCTCCTTTATCATTGCAAGTGTTAACATTTTTTAACAGCGGCTCACCTGCCCCGAGTGAGTGAGGCCGTAATTTTGCATGCCAAATGCAAATCTTCGTTTTATGACGGATATCAAAGAACTCAACGATCGTATCCAGCGCGAAAGCGCTTTCATCGACATGATCAATCTTGAAATGGACAAGGTGATCGTGGGACAAAAATACATGGTGGACCGCCTCCTCATCGGCTTGCTTTCGAACGGGCATATTTTGCTCGAAGGCGTTCCCGGTCTTGCAAAAACGCTTGCCATCAAATCGCTCGCATCCACCATCGATGCGAAATTCAACCGCATACAGTTCACGCCCGATCTTTTGCCTGCCGACCTTATCGGCACCATGATCTACAACCAGAAAAAAGAAGAGTTCACCGTGCGCAAGGGACCTATCTTCGCCAATTTCGTGCTGGCCGATGAGATCAACCGTGCTCCTGCAAAAGTGCAAAGCGCCCTGCTCGAAGCCATGCAGGAAAAGCAAGTCACTATCGGTGAACAAACTTTTGAATTGCCCGAACCCTTTTTAGTGCTCGCCACGCAAAACCCCATCGAGCAGGAAGGAACTTACCCCCTTCCCGAGGCGCAGGTGGACCGCTTTATGCTCAAGGTAGTTATCACTTATCCCAATAAGGAAGATGAGAAACGCATCATCCGGCAAAATCTTACCGCGGCCGTTC
>DATDFI010000126.1:0-4277 GCA_036522695.1 Bacteroidia bacterium
CCAGGTGCAAAGGCTTATTGGTATTGGGCGATGAATATTCCACCATCACCAAAGGTGAATCGGGAGCTGGGACCTTTATCCCGAAGTTTTTATCCGGGTAACTCTCATTGAAAAAATTCAGCCAAAAATCTTTAGAAACAACCAGGTTCAGAAAACCTTTCACCACGTTGAACTTCTCCACCGCAGTTAAATTCTCTTTCAAATAACTCCCAAGTTCATTCGCGGTCACTTCCGGTGACTTCTTCGATATTTTCACAAATGGAAATACCACCAGCGTGATATCGCCTTCAAATTCGGGATTGGTTTTCTGGAAAACGATCTTCGAGGCATCAAAATCGCTTTGATAGAGCGACTTTATCGCCTTGAGCGTGTGTTCGGATAAAAGTTGTTCGATGAGCATAATTCATCTCCCGTTAAGGAGACGGCAAAGATAAGAACAAATGTCAGTGAAGTTTAAGGCTGCGTTTTCTCAAGGGAATGATGCAGACTTTGAATTCATAGTCATCATTCCGCCTTAAATGCAAACAACGTTTGCCATTCTCACGAAGAACAAATTCCCAGCCCCGCTCATCATGCCCGCGCCCATGCGGAAAATAAATGGTGTGCTCCCGGTAAAATGAATTATAGGTTTTGTGGCCTGCACTGTCCCACTCGGTATGATGCATGCGGATGAACCATTTATCAGGCGTAGTGGTCAGCAGCCGCTCCACGCCCTTCTCCCGGTAAATAAGCTTGCCTTGGGAATAATCCAGGTCCGATTTCCGGCTGTGGCGTTTGAATGCGAGGATACCGCTGATCCTGCCAAGTGTATCATAAAACACGGATTTGATCACCCCGTTCTCTTTGTACCAGTCTTCTGATGTCTTCCTGTTCATCTTATCATAGATCCCAACGTACACTTCTTTTCCCCCGGTATATTGGCGATCATAGTACCCGGTGAAAGAGCCTCCGTAATAAACATTCGTGCGGCAGGAGCCGGTAAATGGCTTCCGATGGATGATGTCCAAAAAAATATTGTGCGCGCTGTCCCATGCCGTCACATCCCTGCACCGGCAATAACCAGTATCAATACCTGTGCTATCCTGCGCCTTCGCAGTTATACCAAGTACCATTGAAACGATCACCATCCACAAATGGAGCCTGCTTTTCACCAATCCAGGTATTTAATGCAATCTGTTTTGAATTTGTAATGATGCCTTTTCCTGCGCAAGCACGGCTTCCCATTTTCGCGGAGAATAATATAATGCCCCTGGGTTTCGTACCCGATCGGTTTTAGCCATTTGGTATATCCCCTGTAATAGGTATTGCTGGTTCTGCGGCCCAGCGTATCCCATTCCAATTCATGCGACTTAAAAAGGTCGCCTTTCTTTCGCCCGTATATATCACGGTTCCATCCAAGGTAAGTAAGCTTGTCCCCCGTATAGGTGTAGGTTTTTTCGCGGCCGTGCTTTTTATGGTAGGTAATCTCTCTTACCGTTGTGATGCTATCGAAACTTATTACGGTGCGCTCATCGGGTCCATGCTCGTAGTACCAGGCCACCCAGCGCTTTTCTTCGTTGTAAAAATGCGTTTCTTCTTCTATGACACCACCCTTAAACACTTTAACATCTATTTCCTTCGAGCCCGAATCGTGGCACCAGCCTGTAAAAGTTTTCCCCCTAAAAAAGGCGGTATCTCCTTTTTGGACCAAAAGGGAGCAAGGCACGCAGGTAAGAGTATCCTGGGCCCAGGAGAGGGAGAATTTAAAAAAGAGAAGGAAGCAGCATATTCTCATCGCACCTTATGATGCCCAGGGGACGTATTTTCCACAGGGAATACGGCAAATCAAAAAGGGAATGCTTCAAACGAACCGCATTAGCCCGCCTTGCTTTGCGCAGGCAGGCAATGCAGGTAAATTCTAAAGGATCGGCAGTTCGCGGGTGGTCCTAAAAATCGTTAGTGATCTGGTTGCTGGCCTTCAATAGAATTTCGAAGGCATTCTCGGCCATTAAATTTTCCTTGTCGAGCGTTGGATTGATCTCCACCATTTCGAAACAGAACACTTTGCGGCTGCGCAGCAGGTAATAGATGAGGTTGCCGGCTTCCTTTTCGGTGATGCCATTGGGAGCCGGAGTACCCGTGCCTTTTGAAATATTCGAATCCATGCTGTCCACATCAAACGAGATGTAAACGATATCGCACTGGTCGAGGTAATTCAATGAATCGATTGCCACGCGTTCCACCGCTTTTTTCCGGATCTCGGTCAAATTGAAGATCCGTACTTTGTTCTTCTTGATCAAAGCATCTTCCTGGGGTTCGAAGTCGCGCAGGGCAATAAATACAAGATCGTTGTAATTGATCTTGGGACTGATACCGCCAAGGGATTTAAGTTTGTTCCAGAATTCTATGGTGTCTTCGTCCGGTTTATTTACCGCCATCTCCATGTTGTCCTCCCCGAGCAGGGCAGCCAGGGTCATTCCGTGCATATTACCCGAGGGGGTTGTATAAGGCGAATGCAGGTCGGCATGGGCATCTATCCATATTACCCCGATGCGCTTATCCGGGTATGCCATCTTGATCCCGGCAACGGTGCCTATAGCCGAACTATGGTCACCGGCCAGTACGATAGGAAAGGTTTTACCATCAGCAAGTGACTTGGATACCTCCCTGGCCACGCGCTCGCACACACTCAATACTCCTTTTACCCGCTTTGCGTAATCATGCACAACCGGCTCCAGCAATAATCTGTTCTCATTAGGTACTTCAACTGGCTTATGTTTCTTGAAATAGGAGCTGCCGAAATCGAGTGCGGCTATCTTAACCGCATCAGGGCCCATACTGGCCCCGCGTGTGCCGGCCCCTATTTCTGATTTAACTTCTATTAAACGTATGTTTTTCATTAAATTATAATTTATTATATAAAGTAATAATTAAAATAAAGAAATCACTTATTAACACAGCGCTTCTACTTTTCCACAATGCACTTTATTAATCCATCCGAATCACTTACATTTGATTCCTTTTTTATAAGTAAGTAAGCCGGATCTCTCTTTTTTCATTTAAAGAATGCCTATATTCTCATGAAAAACAAGTACATCGATCTTATCCAACAAACGTTCAACTTTCCACAGGAGGGTTTTAACGTGGTTGACAACCAACTGCTGTTCAATGATATTCCTGTAATGGACATCATCAAACAGTATGGCACCCCCTTAAAGATCACTTATCTCCCCAAGATCAGCTCCCAGATCGAAAAAGCCAAGCGGATATTCAATGTGGCTATGGCTAAGGCTGATTACAAAGGTACTTATACTTACTGTTACTGCACCAAAAGCTCCCATTTTTCTTTCGTGCTCGAGGAAGTACTTAAGAATGATGTACATATAGAGACCTCATCGGCTTTTGACATTCCCATTGTAAAGGAACTTTTCAAAAAAGGAATGATCAGTAAAGACAAGTTCATTGTATGTAACGGGTACAAAAGAGAGAATTACCAGGCTTATGTTACGGAGTTGGCTAACGATGGATTTAACATTGTACCGGTGCTCGACCATAAGGATGAAGTGAATTACTACAAGAAGCATGTTAAGAACAAAGTAAAGCTCGGGATACGTATCGCTTCGGAGGAAGAACCGTCATTCGAGTTCTATACTTCCAGGCTGGGTATCCGATATAAAGAGATCGTTGACTTCTATAAGGAGAAGATCAAAGGCGATAGTAAACTTGAATTGAAGATGCTCCACTTCTTCATTAATACGGGCATCAGGGATTCTATTTACTACTGGACCGAGCTGGCCAAGTGCCTTAATGTGTATGCCGATCTAAAAAAGATATGCCCTGAATTAGACTCCCTCAACATAGGTGGCGGTATGCCCATCAAGACCTCCCTGGGATTTGAGTTCGATTATGAGTATATAATTGAAGAGATCATATCCCAGATAAAGACCTTCTGCAAGCAACATAAGATCAAGGAACCTAACATTTTTACCGAATTCGGGTCATTCACTGTTGGCGAAAGCGGTGCGGCCATTTACTCTGTACTGGATCAAAAGAACCAGAACGACCGGGAGAAATGGTACATGATCGACAGCTCTTTCATCACTACCCTACCCGATACATGGGGTATTAACCAGCGTTTTATCCTCCTGGCCATTAACAACTGGGATAAGGAGTACCAGCGAGTGAACCTCGGGGGCGTGACCTGCGACAGTATGGATTTTTACAATACCGAAGCACATGCTAACCAGGTGTTCCTGCCCAAGCTCGACAGGTCGGATAAAGAACCGCAGTACATCGGC
>DATDFI010000127.1:0-2978 GCA_036522695.1 Bacteroidia bacterium
TTACCCTTGTACTCATCACGCGCTGACGAATAAGGCACCAGCTTTTTGATGTTCTCCCTTATTATATTATTGAGCTCAAACATTCTTCCGTATTCTTATGGTAACTGCATTCGAGTGTGCATTCAATCCCTCGGCTTTCGCCATCGTTTCAATGGAAGGACCTAACCTTTTAATTCCTTCCTTCGTGATCTCCTGGAAGGTGATCTTCTTCACAAAACTATCCAGCGAGACCCCGCTGTACGCTTTTGCATATCCATTGGTTGGCAGTGTGTGATTGGTACCCGAAGCGTAATCGCCTGCGCTTTCAGGCGTGTAATTCCCAAGGAATACCGATCCTGCATTCACCACCTGCCCCGCCATCGCGTCACTTTCCTTACAATTGATGATGAGGTGTTCGGGCGCATATTCGTTCAGCAATTCCATTCCTTCATTCATGTCCTTCACTAAAACAGCTTTACTGTTCTCCAATGCTTTCAACACAATGTCTTTCCTCGGCAGTACGCTCATTTGATTCTTTACTTCCTTGATCACCTCATCGATCAGCTTTTCCGAATCTGATACCAGCAGCACCTGCGAATCCGCGCCATGTTCGGCCTGCGACAAAAGATCGGAGGCCACAAAAGCAGGCACCGCACTTTCATCGGCCAGCACGGCCACTTCCGAGGGACCAGCCGGCATATCTATAGCCACGCCTTCCTTCTGCACCAGTTGTTTCGCACAGGTCACATATTGGTTGCCGGGACCAAAGATCTTGCTCACTTTCGGAATACATTCCGTTCCGTATGCCAATGCAGCAATGGCCTGTGCACCTCCTGCTTTAAATACCTTTCGTATGCCGCACAAATTTGCGGCAAAAAGTATGGCCTCATTTACTTTTCCATCCTTTCCGGGAGGCGTACACAAAATCACTTCCCTGCATCCCGCGATCTTTGCCGGTATTGCGAGCATCAATACGGTTGAGAATAAAGGCGCACTTCCGCCCGGGATGTACAGGCCCACCTTCTCAATACCCACACTTTTTCTCCAGCATCTCACGCCTTCCACGGTCTCCATTTCCTTCGCCCCTTCTTTCTGCGACCAGTGAAAATTATAAATGTTCTCGTAAGCCGTTTTCATGGCCGCTTCCAGCTCTGCGCTTACTTCCGCACTCTCCAGCTCTTTGCGGCTTACTTCCAGGCTTTCCAGCTTCACCTTATCGAATTGCAAGGCAAAATTCAAAAGGGCTTTATCCCCATTCTTCCGCACATCTTTCAAAACCCCGCCCACACTTTTTTCAAGCGCAGCCGTGTCCATCACCGGTCTCTTTAAGAGCTCCGGCCAATCGGCCTTATCTGGATATTTTATTGTTTTCATTTCTCTTTATTCTTAACACCTGGCACTTTTTCACACCACCATTTTTTCTATCGGCACCACCAGGATCCCCTGCGCACCATTCGCTTTCAATTTTTCAATGATGTCCCAGAATTCATCCTCGCTTAAAACCGAATGAACGGAGCTCCACCCCCCTGCTGCCAGAGGCAACACGGTAGGGCTTTTCATTCCTGGCAAAATTTTGAAGATCGCATCCAGCTTATCATTTGGCGCATTGAGCAAAATATATTTATTGTTCTTTGCCTTCTTTACTGCATTTATACGGAATAATAATTTTTCAAGAATGATGCTTTCACTCTCCTTCAGCGACTTATTCGCGATGAGCATAGCCTCCGAGCGCAAGATCACCTCCACCTCTTTCAAACCATTCATGAAAAGGGTGCTGCCTGAGCTTACCAGGTCGCAAATACCATCGGCAAGGCCGATGCCGGGAGCGATCTCCACCGAACCGCTGATCTCGTGGATCTCCGCTTCTATTTTTTCCCTCTTCAAAAACCTACCCAACAGGTGCGAATAAGTAGTCGCGATCTTCATACCCTGCAGGTCCTGGACGCCTTTGTATCTTTTATTTTTCGGAAGGGCAACGGACAAACGGCATTTGCCGAAACCCAGTCGCTGAACGCTGCGCACCTCCTTATTCTTCTCAAGCAAAACGTTCTCACCCACTATCCCTACATCCGCCACTCCATCCTCAACGTATTGAGGGATATCGTCATCGCGCAAAAAGAACACTTCGAGCGGAAAATTCTGGGCTTCCGTCTTAAGCTTATTCAGCCCGTTGCTGAATTCAATACCGCATTCCCTCAGCAGCTTTATCGAATCTTCATAAAGTCTTCCCGACTTTTGTATCGCTATTTTCAGTTTTGTTTTCATAATGCCATATAAAATAAGAAGGGCCTACCGTTCCTGGTAAGCCCTCCATTATGTTGTGATCACACAATGCATCATCAGCTTACCCCTTGCAGGATGAGTAATGATGATGAGTATGAGTTAACGTATTCATTTGATTGAGGGCACAAATTAAAACCATTTATTTGAATTGACCAAAAACATCTACGAATTGCGAATATTATAGGAATATACGAATGTGGCCTATCCATCTCCATCTTACATTATCTTAGCACTCACTTTATACCTCTATACCTTATACCATGTCTTCCAAAACCCGCTGTCCCTGGTGCCTCAAAGAACCCATTTACATCGAATACCACGATAAAGAGTGGGGAAAGCCGGTCCATGATGACCAAAAGCTTTTCGAATTTTTGGTGCTGGAAAGTTTCCAGGCCGGGCTGAGCTGGCTTACCATTTTAAAGAAGCGCGAGAATTTCCGTAAGGCCTTTGCTGATTTTGATGCGAAAAAAGTAGCGAAGTTCGACCGTAAAAAATTCAATGCGCTCATGCAGGATGCGGGCATCGTTCGCAACCGGCTTAAAATCGAAGCGGCAATCAACAACGCCCAGCGCTTTCTTGAAATTCAAAAGAAGTTCGGATCCTTCGACAAGTATGTGTGGAGCTTTGTGGGCGGAAAAACGATCGTGAACAAAGTGAAGGACATAAAAGATGTTCCGGCCAAAACAGCCATCAGCGATGCGATGAGCAAGGACATG
>DATDFI010000128.1:0-6623 GCA_036522695.1 Bacteroidia bacterium
GTGCGGGTACAACCATTGGCATCAGTAACAGTAACGGTGTAGTTACCGGCCGGCAGACCCGTGGCCGTAGCAGTGGTTTGCGTAGGTGTAGTGTTCCAGGAATAGGTATAACCAGGAGTACCACCCGAAGCAGTCACCGTAGCAGTTCCATTGGAAGCACTGCAGGTGCTTTGCGTGGATGTGGCACTCGCACTCAAGGCCGTGGGTTGGGTGATAGTTACGGTTGCAGTTCTCGTGCAGTTATTCGCATCGCGCACAGTTACCGTATAAGATCCCGCGCACAAGCCGGTCGCAGTAACGGTAGATTGTGATGGAGTAGTGGTCCACGAATAAGTATAGCCAGGTGTTCCACCTCCGGCCGTGACCGTTGCAGTTCCCGTACATGCACCATTGCATAGCACATTCACTTGAGTTGTAGTTGCCGTTAATACTGTCGGTTGCGTGATGGTGACAGTTGTGGTGTGAGTACAGCCGCCCGCATCGGTGACCGTGACCGTGTAACTTCCCGCGCACAGGCCCGTGGCGGTTTGCGTGGTTTGAACAGGAGCCGAGTTCCACGAATAAGTGTACGGTGCGGTTCCCCCGCTGGGGTTAGCAGTAGCAGTAGCAGTGCAGCTGCCATTACACAGCACGTTCACCTGCGTAGTGGTAACGGTCATGTTAGCGCCAACGTGAACGGTAATGGTATCCGTTTTTATTTTCGGTACGCAGGAGTTATCACGTACCGTAACGGTATATGTTCCGGTGCTAAGACCTGTTGCTGTTGCAGTGGTTTGATTGGTAGGACTCCAGGAATAAGTGTAAGGCCCGGTTCCGCCTGTAACGGTAACAGTGGCTGTACCGCTGGTACAGTTGGAAGTGGTGGACATAACCGTGTTAAGCGGGTTGCAAATGGTGCTGAGCGTTTGCGCTCCCACAAAACCCAATCCCGCAGCGAAAAGAGTATTGTTAGGGCCAAGGCGAACATCAAAAATGGTATTCGCGAAAGCGAAAGTGGAAACGAGGGAAAGTGAAACGTTGTATTTTTTTACAGAAGATTGACAGCCTACGTAAATATTGTCGCAATCATCCACATCTATCCCGCCCCAGGCATAAGGCGTACCGCTTACGCTTACTGAAGCGATAAGCGCACCCGTGCCTTTGTTCCATTTTTTAAGAGTAGACCCATCGTAAGTGTAAAGAAAGTTAGGACTTACTGCCATGCCGTTGAATCCATTCGCATCCGAGGTAACCCCGTTCACATAAGGGATGGTGGAAACTTCCGCAAAGGCATATCCATCAGAAACGTTCCACACCTGCGGAGTAAGTGTAGTTCCGTTCACCTGGATCATGATGTTGTTGTAGGTAGTGGAATAAGAGAGCGAACGCGCTGTGGCCATGTAACACATATTGTTGTTATCAAGCGCGAGCAGGTTCATATCGTGAAGCGCCTGCACCGAGTTGAGCACATTCACAGGTGTCATGGAGGAGCAATTCGTATCTAGCACGCAGGCCTGGTAGGTAGCACTTGTACCTCCGCCCGCGATCACCGACTTGTGAGCGCAATTGTTGTAAACGATGCGCCACATCTCACCAAAGTTGTTATTCCCGGGGAATACCGCCACCTGCGCACCATTCTTGTTCACTTTGATCACACGTGTACCGGAGCCACCGTTGAAACCTTCCACCAGGTAAGCACTTCCACTCGTAGCATCCACTGCAAAGTCACCGTAACAGGGGCCCGAACACCCGGCAGAGTAGAACAAGGAAGCATTATACACCCATTGTATCGCACCGGCCGAGTTGAGTTTGATCTCCTGCCATGGCCAGTTACCACCGTACACATAAGCATTGCCATTGAGGTCGTACTCCAGGTCGTAAGCCGCGTTATAGCTGGTAAAGTTAGGATTGGTAGAGTAGGGGTCGATGATCACGGTTTGTGATGCATCGTAATTTTCAAGGTGAAAAGAAATGGTTTTTCCTGAAGCGATGAAGTCCGAAGCGATGGGCTGTTGCCCGCTTTCATAGAAACTCACCGGTTTGTGATCGGTGAACAGGCCCATGAAGCGCGAGTCTATCTTCACTTCTCCATTCACCAGGCCGGGATCGCCTTCACCGGTGTATTTCATCTGGATGAGCGAGGGATCAGCGCCCGGGTGAAGAATGATGGTGTACTTGATGCCGCGCTCGCCATCCCCGATCGTCCCGGGCAATGTGTATTCCACGTCAATGTTCGGGTAAAGATCTTTGTAAAGTATTTTTTGAAACGCATGGGCGGTGAATGATCTTTTGTAAGTGGCATCATTCACATCCGGATAAGTGAAAAAATAATCCACTTTTTCTTCGCCTGTAATTTCAGTATTGGGATTCGCGCCCAGCCACTCCAGGTGCACGAAGTGAGGAGTGATCTTATCCGGTCTTTTTTTGCCACCGTCCATAACTTTTTCCTGTGCCGCCTCGCGCTCTTCCTCCCCATCTTTGCTGAACTCATCCATGCGGTAGCTCAAGCCGGAGGGAGTAAAGTAAACCTGGATATCGCCCCTGCGCGCCCCGAATTTTATCTGCGAATTATCATCACCGTCCTTCTTGTCGAATTGCCCCAGGTTCTCAATAAAAACCGGGTGATCGAAAGGGTTAAGGCTGAACTTTTCCTTGCTTTCGGGCTGGTGATCGCCATTGCCGGGAGTATTGTGCAGCTGTGAATTTTGTGCAAAAGAAGATCCGCTGATCAGCAAAAGCGATACGAAAAAGGCGGAAACTTTTTTGAACGGGCAGGGGGTGAGGAAAGATTTACTCATTGGTCAGGGGGTTAGAGGGAAATAACAGGCTTTTTAATGGCCTTTATCAAGACACTCGTACAGCTAAGCAAGTTGCATTGTTTTCCTCTAAAAAGGAAAAAAATAAGGGAGCATTTTTATCATAGACCTCGCGATCGTTTTTTTTGGAAGTAAATACGCTCTTTTTGTCTTTGAATGACGGGTTCCGGCCTTCTGCATTTTTCCCGAAATTCAGGCGGAATTTCCACGAAAAATGAGGATTTTGAATGGAAAAATCCATTTTTCTCCCTGTAAAGCGCAATTTTGCGTATATTCGTTCTTCCTTAATTTTTAAAATTTTTCCATGTCCGATAGCAATAAAAAATTGTTCCTGCTCGATGCTTTTGCCCTGATATACCGTGCCTATTTTGCGTTCAGCAATAATCACCGCATTAATTCCAAGGGCCTTAATACCTCGGCCATTTTCGGTTTTACCAATACCCTGCTTGAAGTGCTCAAAAAGGAAAAGCCTTCACACATAGCTGTGGTTTTTGATACGGCCGAGCCCACGCACCGCCATACCGAATTTGAAGATTACAAAGCGCACCGCGAAGAGATGCCCGAGGACCTCGCCAAAGCCATTCCCTACATTATAAAACTTATTGAATCTTTCAATATTCCGGTGATAGGCATGCCCGGTTTTGAAGCGGATGATATCATTGGCACATTGGCGAAAAAAGCCGAAAAGCAGGGATTCGAAACGTTCATGATGACACCCGATAAGGATTTCGGGCAATTGGTGAGTGAACATATTTTCATTTATAAACCCGCGCGTTTGGGTAACGGGGCCGAAGTGCTGGGGATCGAGCAGGTGTGCCAGCGTTGGGACATCAAAAACGTGAACCAGGTGATCGATATTTTGGGTTTGATGGGCGATGCATCCGACAACATTCCCGGCATAAAAGGAGTAGGTGAAAAAACGGCCATCCAGCTTGTAAAGGATTTCGATTCCATAGAGAATCTTTTGCAAAACACGGATAAGCTCAAGGGTAAACTGAAGGAAAAGGTGGAAGCGGGAAAAGAAATGGCGCTCCAGTCGAAGCGGCTGGCGACCATCATTTGCGATGTGCCCATTGAGTTTGAAGAGGAAAAACTTAAATTGAAGGAGAAGAACAGCGAGGCACTGAAAGAACTTTTTGCCGAACTCGAATTCAGAAGGCTGGCCGAGCAGGTTTTGGGCGAAACGATCGCCACACCGAAAACTTCCACGTCAGTCACTTCCACCACGGTGAAGGTGAAAGAAGTGAAAACCGGGGGAGCTGCTGCCACGCAATTCGGTTTGTTCGATGCTGAAGAAGGTGAAGTGAGTGTAGAAACGGAGTCTGCAGAAGAAGAGACGATCAGCGCGCCCGCCACGCTAAAAACCATTCGCGAAGTGCCACACACTTACCACGTGATCGATACGGAGGAGAAGATCACGCAACTGGTGAAAGCACTTTTGGCAGAAAAAAGTTTTTGTTTTGATACGGAGACCACCGGCCTTGATCCGCTCAATGCAGAGATGGTGGGCATGTCGTTCGCATTTAAAGATTTTGAAGCGTATTATGTACCGGTCCCGGCCGATCGAAAGGCCGCACAAAATATCATCGAAAAATTCAGGCCGGTGTTTGAGAATGAGCAGGTCCGCAAGGTGGGACAGAACATCAAATACGACCTGAATGTTTTGAAAACATACGGTGTTGAATTGCGCGGAGAATTATTCGATACCATGATCGCTCATTTTTTGATCCGGCCCGAAATGCGTCACAACATGGATGTGCTTTCCGAAACGTACCTCGGCTACTCCCCTGTTTCCATCGAAACGCTCATTGGGAAAAGAGGGAAGGACCAGAAAAGTATGCGCGATGTTCCACTCGAGGAGATCAAGGAATACGCTGCCGAGGATGCCGATGTGACCAACCAGCTCATGGAAAAATTCATTCCCATGCTCGATAAAACGGGAACGAAAAAATTATTCAGCGAGATCGAGATCCCGCTCATCAACGTGCTGGCGAACATGGAAGCGGAGGGCATTCGCCTCGATACAACTGCACTCAGGGAATATTCGGCCGACCTGGAAAAGGACATTGCAGGAATCGATAAAGAAATTCAAAAATTGGCCGGAACTCCTTTCAATATTTCTTCACCGCGCCAGGTGGGCGATATTCTTTTCGAGGTGCTGAAGATCGTGGAGAAGCCGAAAAAAACGAAGACGGGACAATACGCAACCAGTGAAGATATTTTGGCGAAGCTGGAGCACAAGCATCCCATCGTTGGAAAAATTTTAGAGTACCGTGAACTGGTGAAGCTAAAGAGCACTTACGTGGACAGCCTGCCTTTGCTGGTGAACCCGCGCACGGGCCGTATCCACACTTCGTACAACCAGGTGGTGGCGGTAACCGGGAGGTTGAGTTCCGATAATCCCAATCTCCAGAATATTCCCATCCGCACCGACAAGGGTCGTGAAATAAGAAAAGCATTCATCGCGCGTGATAGCGACTACGTGCTTCTTTCTGCTGACTACTCTCAAATTGAACTGCGCATTATGGCAGAGCTGAGCAAAGACGAAGCGATGATAGAAGCATTCAAGAGCGGGCAGGATATCCACGCGGCCACGGCAGCCAAAGTGTACGGGGTGGAGCTCGATAAAGTGACCTCCGACATGAGGCGGAATGCCAAGATGGTGAACTTCGGGATCATTTACGGGATCTCGGCTTTCGGTTTGGCGGATCGCTTGAACATTTCCCGCACCGAGGCGAAAAGTATTATCGACAGCTATTTTATGAAGTATGCCGGAATAAAAGAGTACATGGATTCCGCCATCGAGAATGCGCGCAGCAAAGGTTACGTGGAGACCATCATGGGCCGTAAGCGTTATTTGCGTGACATCAACTCGAACAATGCAACGGTGCGCGGGTTTGCCGAGCGCAACGCCATCAACGCACCCATACAGGGCAGCGCGGCTGATATGATCAAGATCGCGATGATCAATATCCATCACGATATTGCTGCTGCTAAACTGCGTTCGAAAATGTTGCTGCAGGTGCACGATGAATTGGTTTTTGATGTACACAAAACCGAAGTGGATAAGGTGAAGAGCATCGTGGAAAAACGCATGACCACCGCCATAAAAATGGAAGTCCCCATTGAAGTGGGAATGGGAACCGGCAGCAACTGGCTGGAGGCGCATTGAGCATATTTGCCCTCTCGTACGCTTCATTAGCCGTATCAAAAAATTTCTACCTTTGGTACTTTCTTAATTTATTCTTCCTATGAACAGCAAAAAGATCATTTCTTTTCTCCTCGCGGGATCATTCCTTGCTTTTTATTCTATCGTTCCTACCGGTTGCGGTAACACTGCAAGATCGGAGAACAATGATTCTGCCGACAGCGAAAAAGTGGATACGGCAGGGCAGCGCCAAAACGTGAAAATGGTATTTAACTCCGTTCCGCCTCCCGTGGAGCTGGGCCAGCTGATCCAGCGCTCGGGCGCCACTTATGATAAGGACCTGATGAACGATCCCACCAACGTTGGGAAATATACAACAGCCGCAAAGCAGGGATTGAATTTCGGGGTATACGGTGCCGACCTGAGCATCACCAGCATGTTCGATCAAACGCAGGACGAGATGTTCTTTATGCAATGCACGGCTAAACTTTCAAAAGCACTGGGTGTGGCCACCGCTTTTAATGATGAGACCATGAAACGCCTCGATGCAAACAAAGGCAACCACGATTCGCTCATGAGCATCATTACCGATTCATACGAGGAAACGGACGATTACCTGAAGGAGAACCAGCGCGGAAGCATTTCTGCATTGATGATAACAGGTGGATGGGTGGAAGCAT
>DATDFI010000129.1:0-3131 GCA_036522695.1 Bacteroidia bacterium
TGCGGAAAGCGAATCGAGCTTTTTGACCTTATAGTTGTAAATGTAGAGCCCGGTGAAATTCCAGTTGCTGAAATACTGCAATGAATCTCCGTCATCATAAAATCCCATGATGGCGCCACGGGAAAGGCAGGGCTCGTGCCCTGGATTATATTCTTTATTGAAAAAAATATTCCCGTCAGGACTGTAAAACATTCCCTGGAACGTGGAGAACCAGATGCCCCGTTCATTCACGAAGGCCATGTTGGGCAGGCATTCCACTTTTTTGGCGGTGGAATGGAGTTCTGCACTTTGCAGCAAATGAAAATGTTCTGCATCGTTGCCCGTTTCTTTCCAAGCAAAGCCGTTGCGCAAACCTGCCCACACACGCCCCTTGAAATAAACGATGGACGGCACACCCTTGTAAAAAGGGATTTCCTTTTCCCCAATCCCCTCCGATAAATAGTTGGTGAATCTTTTTTGTTCGCGATCGAGACGGCTGATCCCTCCGTGTGTTGCGACCCAAATGCAGCCGCTTTCATCTTCACAGATCCCGTTCACATCGTTATTGATAAGCGAAGTGGAGTCGGCAGGCGAATGGACATAGCTGACAATACTCTTCCCATCAAAACGATTGAGGCCGTTAGGGGTGCCGATCCACAAAAAACCAAGATGATCTTTGAAAACACATTTGGCTGAGGAAGAAGTAAGCCCGTCCTCCGCATTAAGGTGCCGGAAAATAGGTTGCAGTCCCGCATATGAAACGAATGGGAGCGAGAGTAATACCAACAAAATGAGAGAGCGGATGCGCTGATACATCGTTGGGCCAAAGTAAACAAAGTTTGGATGTTTGAGCGCTACATGATGATGTAGGGTCACACCGGCTCTGCCAGCTGCTTCTTCACATCATCCAGTATGGCCTGCTCTTCGGGCGAGATGGTCCCTTCGGCCATGGCGGCCTTAAGCATGAGTTTGTAAACCTTGCGTTTCTTCTTTTCCTGCTCAGGTAAACGCAGCACTAATTTTTTGGCTGTGGCCATTTCA
The DNA here is from genome assembly GCA_036522695.1 of Bacteroidia bacterium. GTDB lineage: Bacteria > Bacteroidota > Bacteroidia > JADZBD01 > JADZBD01 > DATDFI01. The sequence continues at coordinate 1,021 of DATDFI010000129.1, forward strand.
TACATCGCGTTCAAACGATCGGGTTTATAGCCCCACTTGCGAGCGATCTTCTGCACGAATTTTATTTCATCCTCCGCCAGGTTGCCATCGGCCATCACCATTATCATTACGTTATTGATCGCGAAGTCGCGCACATCGTATAGTGAGTCGAGTAATGAAGGGTCGATATCGTTCACCAGGTCGGGCTCCTCCTCCTTCTTCCAGCTCATGTATTCATCCGAATCGAAGAGGGATGATACGATCCATTCGAATTTGGTGCTGTTGAGTAATTCACCGCAATAGGCGCACTTGGTGTCGGTAGTATCCGGCACAGGGGCTGCGCAATTGGGACAGGAATGTGAATACAAAGTCCCTTTGGGTTCTTTCGCGCCCGCATCCCTGCTCATGATCATCTCTTTATTCTCTGCCATCACCGTGCTATCGATGAGTGATAATCTTTCTCCTTCCACTCCCACGCGCTGTGCCGAGCGCTTCATCGCGAAAACAAGATTATCCTTCCCTTCATCATTAAAATAATCCACCAGGGTAACATCGTTAAGGTATAAACGGTTGAACAGATAATGCGGCTCCGCTTTTATTTTCTCTCCCAGGCTTTCATACACTTCATCGGTAACGAACCTGCGCATCAGCTCGGGCTTTTTCTCCACCATAGCCGTTATGAGCTGCATATATGCATTGCTTGCTTTATCCTCCAGCAACTGCACGGATGAATTTGTTCCGATCACTTCACGAAGCTTTGCGGTCTTCTTCCCGTTCTTTCCCAGTTTCTTCGGTTCGTTGATATAATCATCGCCCTGCGAAATTTCCGAGAGAACCCAATCGTATTCACCCAGGTAAGTAACGGTGCCGCAATGTGCGCACTTGCTCACTTCTCCTCCATCTTCCGGCAGGCTGGCCCCGCACTTCGGACAATTATTACTGCTGTAAATATTTTTTTCCGCACCCGAACGCTTGATGAACGACCAATACTCGAGGTTCTCGAGGTGACCGGCCTGGTTTAATTCAGGGAATTTCTCGCAAAGGAAATCATCTTCCATCTCGAAGTGCACGCCTGCATGAATGATGTGGTAATCCCCGTCATTCTCCACGGCATCCAAAAAAAGTTTCTGGATGCGGATGTTCTGCATGTGGTTCACCTGGCCCAATGCATTCATGATGCGGAACTGGGTGTTGAAGCGCTGGTAAACCCCATCGGAAATGAACCTGCGCACGCGCGAAAGATCTTTTTCCTCCCAGGCCTTTTGTACTTCCATAAAAGCGATGGAGGCCTTTTGCTTGAACTGCGTTTCGTTAAAGCCGGGATTCTTGCCAAGAAATTCGGGTGTGATCACATTTTTATTCTCATTGATATTATTGATGGCGGTGATGTTGTTGAGTGCGCTTCCCGCTTTTACATTTTTCCCGATGCGGTAAAAAATGAACACCAGCACGGCTATCACCACCAGGTTCCAGGGGAAGGGAATGTACACGAGAATGTACCAGAATAATTCCAGCAGCGCACCAGTAGCCCCGCTGTCCCCGTCACCGCCTCCTCCGCCACCACCGCCTCCTGCGCTTGCAAATAAAGTAACGCTCACGCTCAAAGCAGCGCACAGCAGCAGCCACGGCAAAAAAAGTTTGAAGTGCTTCATAAAAATGAGAGCACTAAATTTAGACAATAAATCTCCGCATGGAAAATAAAAAACCCGGAACATGGTCCCGGGTCCATCCCTCAGTAAGCGCTCAGGCCTTTTTTAACCTGTTCATGTCGTACCCTTTTTTCCTGCAACGCTCCACTATCCCCTCGTATAATTCCTGCTTCATTTGCGGTGTGCGGGCAAGGATGTAAAGAAATTTTTTCTTAGGGTGGCCCACCACCGCGTACGAGTAATCATCCGCCAGTTCAATGATCCAGTAATCCGCCTTGAAAGGCCATAAGTATTGCACCTTCCATTTGCTGTTGCCGGATGTGCGGTCCACGAAACCTTTCCCGCGCACCGAATGTGTTTTACCGTTCCTGCGGTACGATGTGGAAATGCGTAATTCTCCTTCCCCATCCACTGAATAATCTTCAACTATGTCTTTCCAGTTCCGATCGAAAGGTGTTGGAATAAATGCGATCACATAAGATC
>DATDFI010000130.1:0-2321 GCA_036522695.1 Bacteroidia bacterium
AGCCGAGGCGCTCGAGATGGGAGCGGATGCGGTGCTGGTGAACACGGCCATTGCCGTTGCAAATGACCCGGTGCAGATGGCAAGAGCATTCAGGCTGGCGGTTGAAGCAGGACGCATGGCCTTTGAAGCCAAACTCGGCAAAAGCAAAAAAATCGCAGAAGCCAGTTCACCGCTCACGGCATTTTTAGATAAAGCCTGAACTACAAACTACAAATTGCAAACTATAAACTGTTAACTGTAAATGACCGGGTCAGAAGAACTCTTTCACCAGATCGCCACCGAGATCCCCGATGTAAAAGAAGGGAAAATGTTCGGTGCATTGTGTTATAAAACGCCCAACGGGAAATCGGCCGGGATGCTGTGGAAGGAAATGATGGTGTTCAAACTTACCGGTACAGCCGAAAAAGAAGCGATGAAACTTAAAGGCGTACATGTTTTTGAACCTATGAAAGGAAGAAAAATGACCGGCTGGTATTGCATTCCTTTCGAACATTCCAAACACTGGAAAAAATTTGCACTCGAATCCGTTAAGCTGGTGAAGAAAATAAAGAAATGAACTTCTCCGACAAAATACAGGAATATAACTGGAACGAAATTTCAGAAAACATTTACAGCAAAAAAGCTGCAGATGTAGAACGCGCCTTGCAAAAGAACAAACGGGATCTCGAAGACCTCAAAGCCCTGCTCTCCCCCGCTGCCGGCCCTTACCTCGAGCAGATGGCGCAACTCAGTCATTGCCTAACGCAAAAACGTTTCGGAAAAACCATCCAGCTCTACGTCCCGCTTTATTTGAGTAACGAATGCCAGAACATCTGCACGTATTGCGGCTTCAGCCTCGATAATAAGATCAAACGCAAAACACTGGGTGATGCCGAGATCATCAAAGAAGCGGAAGCCATCACCGCGATGGGGTATGAACATGTGTTGCTCGTAACCGGTGAGGCCAACCAAACCGTAGGAGTGGATTATTTGAAGAATGCGATCCGCCTGCTTCGTCCTTATTTTTCGCACATCTCCATCGAAGTCCAACCCCTCGATCAAAACGAATACGAAGAACTTTTAGAGGAAGGATTGCACACCGTGCTGGTTTACCAGGAAACCTACCACGAGGAAAATTACCGCGCCCATCACCCCAAAGGAAAAAAATCCAACTTTCATTATCGTTTGCAAACACCCGACCGCCTTGGCAAAGCGGGGACATGGAAGATCGGCCTCGGCATTTTGATCGGCCTCGAGGATTGGAGAACCGACTCTTTTTTTTGCGCGGCCCACCTCGATCACCTCGAACGGACCTACTGGCAAACCAAATATTCCATTTCATTCCCACGGCTGCGCCCGGCCGAAGGTTTGATAGAACCGAAAGTGAACATAAGCGACAAAGAACTCGTTCAGCTCATTTGTGCCTGGAGGATCTTTAACGAAGAAGTGGAGCTCTCCATCTCTACACGCGAGAGCAGGAACTTCCGCAACCATATCGTAAAGCTGGGTGCTACCACCATGAGCGCAGGCTCAAAAACAAATCCCGGTGGTTACGCAGTGGAAAAAAACTCACTCGAGCAATTTGAGATCGATGATGATCGCTCACCTGCACAGGTCGCTGAGATGATACGGAAGCAAGGCTACGAAGCGGTGTGGAAGGATTGGGATGCGGCTTACCAGCTCAGGAAAAAGGAGAATTCACTCAGTGATCTTTGATCCGATCTTTAAAAAATTCTTCACGGGATCCTTGCTTTGCCATATCGCGCCCAATAAAGCCGCACCGTGAAATCCCGCATTAAAAACCTTACGTACATTTTTTTCATTCACTCCGCCCAGCGCGATCACTTCCGCATTTCTCCCCGGCAGGGTGCAGTACTCCGCAAAAAAGCGTGACAATATCTCGAGCTCGAATTTACTTTCCAGGTGCTTTTTACTGATGCTGTCGAACACCGGGCTTATAAAAACATAATCGTACGCATTGCGGCACAGGAAAACATCCACCACCGCATGAAGCGAAGCGGAATATTTCAGCCTTTTATTCCGCTCTCCTCTATCCTTCTTTCTTTCCTTCTCCGTAAAATGTATTCCGCGCACCTTGAACTCATTTGCAAGTGAATGGTGGGCATGCAAAACGATCCGTGAATGATATTTGGGAGGGATGTTTCCAAGTAACTTACGGTAACCGGCCTTACTCATGCCAGGTTTACGAAGATGAAATATTTTAAGCCCGGCCCTGAAAAGCGCGATTATCTTTTCCGTTTCAGCAGGGATCGCAGTGGGCGATGATATGACAATGATCTTGAATGACATTTTTTAAAGAGCGGACCGTTTTCCCGGTATAG
>DATDFI010000131.1:0-2247 GCA_036522695.1 Bacteroidia bacterium
ATTCACGATTGCCCAGGATATCCGCAAAACCCACACCGTCCACTTTTTTCAGTTCAGAGAGGATATTGATGTCGGCAAAGTTGAACATGAACTTATCGTCAAGCGTGGAATCGGTACTGTACAGGTTGATATACATGAGCATGTTCGATTCTTCGCGCGTGATCTTTACGCCTTCCCGCACAACGATGGGCGGGAGTTTATTGATCACAGCGGCCACGCGGTTTTGAATGCTCACCGAGGCAATGTTGGGATCGGTACCCAGCTCGAACACCACCTGGATCGAACACTCACCGTCATTTCCCGCATCCGAAGCAATGTATTTCACACCCGGCACCCCGTTTATCGCCCGCTCGAGCGGGATCACCACCGCTTTGATCATCAACTCTCCATTCGCACCGGGATAATCGGCAACAATATTCACTTTGGGAGGAGAGATGGAAGGGAATTGAGTGACCGGCAATTGCACGATGGCGATCAGCCCCAGCAGGGTGATGATGAGCGAGATCACAATGGACAGGACCGGCCTATGAATGAATTTGCTGAACATATCTTGCGCTTTATAGCCCTATTTTTTAATCAGTTCTAAACTGCCGATGACCTTTTTCGGAGCGATGAATTCCGTTTCCACCTTTTCATCGTCCTTAATGGTCTGGAGTCCTTCCAGCAGGATCTTGTCCTTCTCCGTAACTCCCGCATCGATCACATAAAGATTGGGCAGGCGTTGCTTGATGGATATCTCGCGTGAATGCGCCACATTATTTTGGTCAACCACGTAAACGTAAACCTTGTCCTGCATCTCGTAAGTGGCCTTTTGGGGGATGACGAGAGCGCTTTTGAACGGGATCACCAATTGCACTTTCCCCGTTTCGCCATTCCTTAGCAACAGGTCGGGATTGGGAAAGCGCGCACGGAAGGCAATGTTGCCTGTATTGTTGTCGAATTCACTTTCTACCGTCTCCACCACGCCAGGGTACTTGTGCAATTCACCGCTGGCGAGCAAAAGGTTGGCCGATCTTTTTTCACCGTTCTTTGTTTGCTCAACGTAATTCAGGTATTCCGGTTCGGAAAAATTGAAATAGGCGAACACTTCCTTGTTGTTGGAAAGCGTGGTGAGTAAGGTGCCTTCATCAATAAGACTTCCCACTTTGAAACGTATCCTGTCGATGATACCGTCAAAAGGAGCCTTGATCTCGCAGTAGGAGAGATTGAGCTCGGCAAGCGCCACTTCCGCTTTTGCCTGGTCGAGTTTGGCCACCGCCAGTGCATACTCGGTTTGCGATACAATATTTTTATCGGCAAGCGCCTTGGTGTTCTGCAATTCCAGCTCAGCTTGTTTTTCCTCGGCCTTTGCCTTCTGGAGCTCCGCCTCGTATTCGGTAGGACGAATATTGAACAGCACCTGCCCTGCACTTACACGCTGTCCCTCATCCACATTTATTCTTTCGAGGTAGCCTTTCACCAGGGCATGTATCTCCACGTCCTGCACCGCCTGTATCTGTGCCACATACTCTTTGGTCACGAATGTATCCATCGTTACCGGTGAGGTAATGGTGTATTTACCTTCCTTCTCTTCCTCTTTCTTGGGTGCGCAGGAAGCGAGGATAAAAGTGAAAAGCAGGATGAGTGATACCGGCATTGTAAATGCCCGGTAAACACTTCTTGTATCAGGTCTTCTTTGTTCCATAGAACGATTTCTTATATCTTCAAAAGGACGAATGAAACGCTTGCAAATACCATTAAAGAAATTTGTGCGAACACGTATCAATGCTATTTGCGTGTTATATACACTGTAAATTTCCAAACCCGTAACAGAAAAGGATAGCCCCTAAAGGTGCAGGCGGCAGCTTCACGTGCGGAAACGTGAAGAAGAAAGGATCACAAACGAAGGGAACGCTGTTGATTGGTGAGCGGAACACTTCCGCTGGTAACGGCCCGCTGATGTAATGAAACTAACGAGCAGGAGAATCGCTCGAACGAACCGGGAATTGCAACAAACCTGAAAACGGCAGGAGCTTTTTTAAATATGCCCTTCCTTGATCCATGATCTTCAGAATAACGGAGCAATGAGCAGAGGCGTGACACACGAACGAGGTGAAGATGGCGCTCGATATGAACTGCTGAAGAACAGTTGTTCTCATTTACAAGAACCAGGTCTATTTCATCCTCGTCATTACCCTCCTCATCGCAGGAGCAAAGAATAAGGCCGGGATGATTATCCTCGCAGCAAAAGCAGCACTGGTCACTGCA
>DATDFI010000132.1:0-2356 GCA_036522695.1 Bacteroidia bacterium
ATGATGTACGTGGTGGGCGCTACGCAGGCGCGGCAGATGATGGATGTGCGCATGATCGTGCCCGATCACTTTTTGCTGGTACCGGGACTTGGCGCGCAGGGCGGAAGTTTAACAGAAGTGGCTCAAAACGGGATGAACAGCTCTTGCGGCTTGCTGGTGAATTCGTCAAGGAATATTATTTATGCGGGCAGCGGTGAAGATTTTGCAGAACAGGCCCGCAAGGAAGCGCTGAAAGTTCAAAAGGAGATGGATAAACTGCTTGATGCATACCTGCCGTCCTGATCCTCGCATTTCCCACTGCGCAATTTGAAACCTTATTATAACCATTCCGTAAACCGCTCCCAACGCGCGCTTATGAGATCCTTCCTGCTTTTCTTTCCTCTACTTCTCTCCTCTCCTGTATTGTCTCAAATGCCTGCAACTGTGCCCTGGATCATCCCGCCTGAAATCAAAACGTTGACCGAAACAGAAAAAAGCACGGAGCACTACAAAATGGCGACAAGGATCGAAGCCGGGATCTTTGCCAAGGCCTACAGGATAGAAAATCGCGACACGCTCGAAATAGTAGATTTCAACTATCAAACCAAATGGTCCGATAAAAAATTTCATGGTGTAACTGTTATATATGGAACGGAGCATTCTAAAGCAAACCACTATTTCACGCACTACCAGGACGACACACTGAGCTGGATCGACTTTTACATGCCTTCGCTGAAAAAGTGGTGTATGAGGGAATATGATAGCAAAAGGAACGTCCGGGACGAGAAGTTTTATTACTGGAAAAACATCGGGAATGGCAATTACACTGAAACTTTCGACAGCGCTTATGTGCACTATCGTTACCCGGGCTACTCAAAAAATGGTCTGAAAACGGATACCTGTTCAGTGATAATAGAGGGATTTTACCAGAGAGGGGTGAAGAACGGAGAATGGAAAGAGCTTTTCCAATGTTTGGATCATTGGTATGTACAGGAGATCATTGTTTATGACTTCGGAAAAATAAAAAGCAGGAAGGGCTTTTCACCGAAAACCAAAGAGCCACTGTATGAAATTAATTATGATTATGAAACCAATATCGTGAACGCAAAATATTTCGAACGCGCTTCTTCCAGCAGCGCATCGTTTAAAATTGTGAACGATCATTTCGAACAAATTGTTCCTGCCAACGGCCCCGTAGTGATCATTGATCAGAACCTGGTGGACTCCATCGCAGGCGGCCAAATGAAGAACGGCAAAAAAGAAGGGCCGTGGATGTTTTACCATGTCAGTTCCCTCGAAAACAGCGAACTCAGTAATTATCCCGAATTGAACGACCTGCGCTTCCTTGATTCTCTAAAAAAACTCTTCCGCTACAACATACCCGATCCTGACGAATTCACCGGGCTGCTTGACTTTTACGCTCTAAAGGGGGATTTTAAAGACGGGAAAAAAGAAGGGGCCTGGAGCGCCTTTGATTATCTCGATCCGCCCGGCCTGAAATTCGGGATGAATTTCAAAAATGACCTTGCGGAAGGAATTTTTTATGAATTACGTACGCACTATGGAAATGGGCCGGTGGACACGGCCCTTTCCTGGAATTTCGCCAGGGGCAGGCTGAACGGGAGGTATATGGAAAGCCGCCCGGATTACATGGAGGTTTACGAGGTGGGGCAATACAGCAACGGGGTCAAAACCGGTGAAGCGAAACAATGGTGGTTGAAACAAAAAACGATTCCCAAAAAGAAAAGAGGCAAGCTTTACGCTTCGGGCAAATATGAGTTTGTGAATTATATCAAATGCTGCGACAGCGAATTGATCATCGGCAATGTAAAGCAAGGCACCTGGAAATACTTTGACGAGAAGGGCAATGTAACGGAACAAAGAAAGTATGACAAAGGAGAACTGACCGAGTGAAGGTCCGGCCCTCCCCTCTTCCGTTTACCGGCATCACTTCGCATCCAGCTTGAACCAGTTGCTGCATTGCATGTACGCATCACGCATACCTTCGTACATGGCCTGCCTTCCGTAATTGTTGGTCTCATTCGCTTCGTTTATCACGTGCTTCGAGTGGTTGATCTGGCTCTCCAGCCAGTGAACGAACTGCATGAGTTGCTCGGGCGTAAAGTTTTTCATGGGGATAGGGTTTATGTGGCTTGCGCTTTCCACAGGTTAAAAGTTGATTGGTTAAATGGTTGAATAGCGGAGACCTATTTTTTTACGATACTGTTCTCATTATCGGCATCTTCCTCTTTAATAAAGTTGCAGTAATGCTCGTAACGGCTCATGATCTCTTTTACGTAAATACAGGGAATATTGCCGCGGCAATAACCGAATTTCACCACGGGGTCATTGAAATATTTTGAATTCGATTTCATCG
>DATDFI010000133.1:0-2449 GCA_036522695.1 Bacteroidia bacterium
GGTATGCGGCCGACAGTTCCCACAATGCCGGGTCGCTTACTTTCTTTTCAGCCGCCACTTCCTCCACCCAGCCGAGGAATTTATTCATGTACTGTTCGTCTCTCTTATGATTGTATTTAAAATTGTAATTCCAGTCATATCCATTAGCGCCAAAAGGGTTTGCCGGATCATACGAAGTAAGTTCGGGCGTGCACACCCAATCTTCTATTTTATTGATCTCGCGCACCAGCAAGGTCCCCAGCGTACGTGCAGACGGATCGAGCCTGTAGATCTTCTGTAGCCCGCGCATAGAGCGCGAGGGATCTCTCAGGTAATACATGGTAAGCATCACCGCGCGCTCGTGCGCATTCTTCGCGAAAGACAATGACTGCTGCAGCTCGTCCCGGTCAAACAGGTCCACCGCGGTGAATTTTCGTTCATCCGACATATCGAACACTTTTGAAAGATCATAATTGCGTTCGGCCCTGCTTTGCCAGTACAAAGTGAAGATCATGGCCGAGGGTTTGATCCAACTTCCGGTATTTACCGCATCGAACCAGGCGTGATACAGCGAATCACAATCACCCATGTGACCCGCTCCCCCGTAAAAACGAAGCTTGATGGACTGGTAAGCGTAACGCATCCGGAAAAAATCCTTCGCTGAATGTTCCCTCTTCGTATCGATCTCCTTAAGCAAAGGGTCCAAACCATCCAGGTCACGGTCATTCAATTCCCAGGGATCATCATAGTTGGAAAGTTGTTCGGCACGTTTCGCAAGCACAATATAATCGAGGGCATCTTTATTTTTTTTGGCAAAAAGAAAGTGGAAAAAACTGTTGTGCTGCAAAGCGAATGAAGCAGGAGAAACACCCGCACGAATGCTGTCGAGTACAGAAAGGAAATGCTCGGGATCGCAGGAATAAAGAATGGAATCGATGTCGTCCGCCTTCACTTCCTCCCCGCAAAATACCTTCCATTCCTTTATATTACTCCGGTAGTAGGATGGCCTGCCCCCATTGGCCCACACTGCGTCATCGGCTGCGGGTTTTGAATCGTCCCAAAACGCATCCCCGAAATAATAATCCATAGAAAAATAAAAAGGGCGCAGGCGGGGAATATTTCCCAGGTCGGGCTGGAACAGGTAAAAGCGGTATCCCTCGTAATACGGGGGATCAGCGCAGGAACTGGTGCGCGCACAAGGCCAGCCCAGGAGCAGGATACTAATGAAAGCTGTTATAGATATTTTCCAATTCTGCATTCCCGTAATGCTTTACTAGGTTCGTATCAAAATGATAAAAACTCACACTCAGCGAATCGTTGGAGATAAAAGAAGAAGCGAGCTCAGCAGCCATTTTTAATTTATCATCCGGCACTTCCTCTATCACAACCCGGTCTCCTTTGCGCAGGTAAAACAAACCGAGAGCGGTGTCGCTTTCGCAGCGCCACTGCGCGCCTTGCTGGTGGCTGAAAAACCCCATGTCCCCGATCTTTTGCGAATTCATATCGTGCAGGAGGCCCATGAATTTTTCGCCCCTGTACCATTTTCCCCATGAAAAAAGCGGGAGGGCTGCATCGAGCGGGAGCGGGTATTTTAGCTGGAGGTCGAGGTATTTACGCGCTTCGTTGCTGTCGAAAATGGAATTCATTTCCCGGGAGGCGGTTGGACTGCCGGTGTTGTACACCATGAGCATGCCCCTATCAACAGGCGGCACGCCTGTTTTTTCCATGTACTTTACCTGGTGAAGGCGAATGGTGCAGGAAAGTTTAACACCGGGCGAAGAGGAGCGGAGGCAATTAAGAAGGTAAAAATATTTTTCCCGGGTGGAAGCGCTCCAGTCGCAATCGATCTGCAATTCCCGGCCCATCACGCAGGGGTTGTCCTTCCAGTAATCCATTCGCCCTACCTTCTCCACCTTGGCGCTGACCTGTACTGCCAGTTTACGCAGGGTTTTGAAATCACAATTTTGGAGGGTGCGGTTGGTGATGTACACCACGGGGACCAGTTCCATATGCTTCATGTGCGAAATGGTATTGAGCCAGATATTCACCACATCGCGGGGAACAGGACGCTGGGCATAACTCCAATCCACATCAAAAAGGCGGATGTACATTTTTTGTACCCCCATGCCCGATAAAAGCGTGGTATCCGAAGCACTGAACTCTGCATAATTTTTCCAGTAATAAAAACTGCGGGTCACGGTGTGCCGCTTTTTACTGCAGGAGAAGCAGAGCAGGATCAAGCTCACGCAAGTGATAAATATGGAACCGATACTTTTCATTTTCAAGGGCTTTTTACCCGGCCGCACCGGCCATCAGGATAAAAAGCAACAAAGCGAAAAAAAGGAACAACACGGTTTTCATTCCTCTTTCTATCATGGTTTCTTCACGCATGTGGATCGTTTTGATCAAATATAGAGCGGGAAAACAGCTTGCGCCCGGCCATTCCATTGTACGTGCACCACTCCTTATT
>DATDFI010000134.1:0-4208 GCA_036522695.1 Bacteroidia bacterium
GCCGCACTCTTGAGCTCGGGCATGCCTTTGGAGATGAGCGCATTTTTGATGTCGTTGCGGTCTTCGGCCATGCTGAACTTGGAGTGGAAAATGATCTCGTGCGGGAGTGTTTCCAGCGTAATGTGTGTTTTATTGGCGAGCAGGGCCGCGCGTTTGATCACGTTGTTCATCTCGCGCAGGTTGCCGGGCCAGCTGTAATCGAGAAAAACTTTTTCCACTTCCGGCACAAAGCCTTCAATATTCTTATTCAACTCTTCGTTCGCATTCTTAAGGAAGAATTCAGCGAATACCATTATATCCTGTTGGCGCTCGCGCAAGGCAGGAAGATCGATAGAGAATTCATTGAAGCGGTGGAAGAGGTCCTCGCGGAATGTGCCGCGCGTAGTGGCCTCGTTCAGCTTTTCATTCGAAGCCACAATGATGCGGATGTCAACAGGCGTCTCTTTCTGCGATCCCAGCCTGCGGATCTTACGCTCCTGTATCACACGCAACAGCGAAACTTGTATGTCATAAGTAAGGTTACCGATCTCATCCAGGAAAATAGTACCCCCGTTGGCCAGTTCGAATTGTCCCGTCTTGGCCTGGAGGGCTCCAGTAAATGCACCTTTTTCGTGGCCGAACAGTTCACTCGCAGCCAGTTCTTTGGTGAGCGATCCGCAGTCTACCGCGATAAAAGGCTTGTCCTTTCTCGGGCTGTGCAGGTGAATGCTGTAGGCTACCGATTCCTTACCTGTACCGCTCTCCCCATAGATCATCACCGAATAATTGGTGGGAGCCACCAGTTTGATCTGGCCATGCAGTTTTTCGGATTCCTTGCTCTTGCCCACCACAAATTTTTTCTGGAAAGCAACGGAAGGTTTCAATCCCTGCACGATGCGCTCCTCACCCGTGTGAATGGTTTGCTGTTCACCGGCCTGCTCCTTATGCGAAAGTGCTTTCTCCACAAGGAGTAATATTTCCTCAGGCAATAACGGCTTCGTGATGTAATCGAAAGCACCGCTCTTGATCACATCTACTGCCGTTTTTACATCCGAATAACCGGTGATGATGATAACCGGGGTGCCGGGGCTCAGCTCCTTTATCTTCTGAAGAAGATCTTTACCGTTGGTATCAGGCAAACGGAAATCGCAGAATACGATATCCGCTTTATTCTCGTTCAGGTGCTCGAGCGCTTTACGCCCGCTGGTGAAAAAGAACGACTGGTGACCTTTCCGTTTGAAAAAACGGTCCAGCAACTGGCAAATGTCAACATCGTCATCAATAATAAGGATTCTGGCCATTTCTGTGTTTTTAAGGATTGATTATTCAATTAAGGCCCGCATCTACCGTAACCCGGTCGATGAGGCTCAATAACTCTTTTGCTTCAAACGGTTTCTTCAGGAATCCATCAGCACCGCATTTCCTGTAATTCTCGGTCAGTTGATCGTTATCCGCACTGATGAAGATCAATATGCGATCAGCCTGCTTGAACTGGCGGGCATAGTTGATGCCGTTACCGTCAGGAAGGTTTACATCCAATATCACGATGCCCGGAGAATGCTGCCTGTACATTTCAAATCCCTGCAGCAGGTTTTCCGCTTCATTCACATCATAATCATGCGAAATGAGAAACCTCTTCAAAAGGAAGCGGATATCCTCTTCGTCATCAATGATCAAGATCGATCTCTTCCCAGTGTTCATACCGTGCTGACTAATATATATGATTTACTTTCCTGTGTATTCCGAATTTCGAAGGTCGGTCATTCTTTTTCTGCGCTTTGCCTGAATACTTTGCCGAAACGCTCTATTCCCGACATCACCAGGCCTTCATACTCCTTCATCAATCCCTCCAGTATCCGCTCCACCGCTACGGTTGAAATAAACCCCTTCAGCGTATTGCTGCCGAATATTTTTCCCGCCAGGTAGCCGGCCCCCAGGCGCAATCCTTCACGCCCTACTGACCGCTTCGCTTCTTTCTTCTCTTCAGCCTTCGGCCCTCTCTCTTCGATCTCCTGCTTCAGCCTGCGCACCGCGCAAATGGAAACAAGCATGCGCTTGATATTTTCCTCCTCCTCTTCCTTTTGCAACCCGAGGTGGATGATGCGGTGACGCAGATCACCCAGGTCATGTATTCCCGCACCTTTCAGTCGAAGCATCTCATTCCTGTTTGAACATTTGACGGATGATGCGGTTACGGATCGGGAACGATAACCATCTTTTCCTGAACACCAGCACCACCAGCGCGATCGCGAAATTGATCCCTCCCACAATTGCAAATCCCGACCAGGGATCGTTCTTCAAATAACAGATGTACTTCGCTGCTGCAATGCTGAAGAACAAAAAGGTGATGAACAGGAGCGTCATGACCAGCAAACCGGAAAGCATACCGGCTATGACACCTGAAATTTTTTCCGAAGCTTTCAGCTCGGCCAGTTCCTGGCGCGTGTTGAGGTGCTCCCTGATCGTTTCGGCCAGTTCTTCAACCTGGAGTTCTTCCTGCATATTGTTTTACGAAGTCATATCGGTGCGCATCTTCCCGTTAGGAGAAGGACTTTGTTCGAGGTCCATTTGGTCCCCGAATTCATCCTCCATGCCCTCTTCCATCATTTCTGCACCCTTCTTCATTTTTTCTTTCAATTCATCCGCGAGGTCCTGCGCTCCCTTCATGAGTTTCTTCCTCGTCTCGCTCCCTTTTTCGGGTGCCAGCAAAAGCCCGAGAGCTGCGCCAACGGCCGCGCCCAGCAATAAGGCACCTATTATCTTTCCTGAATTCTCCATCTCATTCTATTTTAAGTGAAATATTCTACGTTCTGCTACCATTTCTCCCCAAATGATGCCACATTTTTATTTTACGCAGGCAACTGAGAGTGAAGCAAGAAGGACAGGATCCCTCCCGGTCCATTTTCATTCTGGGGAGATCCTTTCTCTTTTTGAGGAATTTCAGGTAGTGAAAAGCCCTGTCTGCAAAAAAAACCGGGCACCCGTTTTTCATGTGGACGTATTTTCTCAGCCTGTGGCCGATTGCATACGGAAAAAAGGGGCTTGTCGTACGCTATCCTGCGGTGGATCCGTGGCATAATATTTCTTAAAGCCGGGGTAAAATCCTAAAAGCAACAACATGAAAACAGAAAATGAAAAAATGATCGGCCATCTCAACAACCTGGTGGAGATCAACAACGATCGTATTCAGGGCTATGAGCGAGCTTCGAACGAAACCAGTGAAAGCGACCTCAAGAATCTTTTCAGTGAAATGGCCAACCACAGCCGTAACTACCGCGAAGAGCTCTCACGCGAGGTAAAAAATCTTGGAGGAGAACCCACGGAAGGGACACGTAATTCAGGAAAGATCTTCCGCGTGTGGATGGACATTAAAGCCGCACTCACCGGCAAGGACCGCAAAGCCATCATCGCTGCTTGTGAAAGAGGCGAAGACGCTGCACTGGAAGCTTATGATGATGTGCTCAACGCGAAGGACGGCCTGGCCGGCAACCTGCGCGAAGTGATCGTGAAGCAAAGGACCGAATTGCAAAAGGACCACGACCACATCAAAGCCCTCAGGGATTCCGTTAAGATCAAATAAGATATTTATGCAAAGACACGGAGCGAAGAGCGGCCTTTAACGGGTCGTTCTTTGCTTCGCATTATTTTTTATGAACGCAAAAAGCCCGGCTTTCTTTCACATCTGCATGGCCGATGATGACCCGGATGACGTACGCCTGGCTCAGGAAGCCCTGCTCCAAAACGATCTGCCAGTGCAATTGACGCATGTTCACGATGGACAGGACCTGCTCGACATCCTGCGCGCAAAAGGGAGGTTCAGCGGGCAGGAGCGCATACAGCCCCATCTCATCCTTCTCGATCTTAATATGCATCCGAGAGACGGACGCAGCGCGCTTAAAGAGATCAAATCGGATCCCCAATTGAGCGCCATCCCCATCGTGATCTACACCACCTCCGATTCGCCTCCCGACATTTACGATGCCTATTCACTTGGAGCTAATTGCTATATCACCAAACCCTTTTCGTTTGTTGAACTCAGCAATACTTTTGATGTGCTGGTGCGTTTCTGGATGAATTACGCGAAACTCCCTCCTGCCTGACCTGGTCCGGAAAAAAGTTGCCGAATTACAGGTAAAGAAATGTTTCAAATCAGGGGGCCTGCCCGCACCCGGCCATCGCTTCGTTTCACATAACGCAACACGGCATCTCGGCCACCCCCAGCACAGGCC
>DATDFI010000135.1:0-2141 GCA_036522695.1 Bacteroidia bacterium
ATTGTAAAATTATCGCCAATGCACAGGAATGCAAAATCAACGCTGCGGTATTCCCCGATCAGTTTCATATCGTACGTAAGGGCCGTATCGCCCGAGTAATAAAAATTCCCTTCAGATGATTCGATGATGAAGCCCATGGGATTACCTCCGTAACTTCCATCGGGCAAAGCGCTGGAATGTATGGCTATCACACATTTCACATGCCCGAAATCGAATTTCCACTTCCCGCCAATATTCATAGGGTGATAATCCTGCACGCCTTGCTTATTCAGCCAGACCGCCACTTCGTAAGCCGCTATCACTTTTGCATTGGTCCTTTTCGCGATCGCCACTGCATCGCCTATGTGGTCGGAATGCCCATGCGAAATGAGGATGTAATCGGCTTTGATCTTATTGATGTCGATATTCTTCGCCAGCTCGTTTTGTGTAATGAAGGGGTCGAACAACAAATGCTTTCCGTTCACTTCCACTCCAAAACACGAATGCCCGTAATACGTAATATTCATAGATTATTGAAACCTGGTTTATCAGCCACTAAAAATACAATATGAAGGGGAGTACCCGGGCCGACCCCAGGGTATATTTTAAACAAAAGCATGTTTGTATGTTGATAAATTGATTTGGAAGTTACAGCCGGGCAACAGAGTGGAGAACTTGGTTCCCAATGCCCGATTCATTTATCTTTGCCGCATGATCCTTCTCGATTGCACTTCCGGCTCCTGCTCGCCCTGTTACGCGAACATTCACATGATCCTGCAGATCCTCGTCTCCACCTTTTTCGCCATTCTTTTTTTGCAATCGGGTATGGATAAGGTGAACGACCGCAAAGGCAACCTCGCCTGGATGACCCCGCATTTTGAGAAGTCACCCATGAAGAATAGGGTCCCCCTGCTTCTTACGGTGATAGCTTTTCTTGAACTCTCCACTGGCATACTAAGTATTGCGGGAATTGCCGCGCGCATTTTTAAGAATTGCGATTACTGGATGTTCTGGGCGAACCTTGGCGCTGCAAGTACTTTACTTTGTCTTTTCCTTGGTCAGCGCATGGCGAAAGATTATGCGGGCGCCCAAAGCCTTGTAAGTTATTTTATTGTGGCGCTGGCGGGATTGTGGTTGTGTTCGGTGTAGGAAGTCTTATCTCCGGCCCTTTTCCTCGTAAAGGATGCCTGTCACACGAAGCAGAACCGTTCCGAAATTACCTTTCACATGAATGATATTGGAAAAATTGCCCGGTTGTTCAGCATTTTTACTGAATAAAACCTCGAGGGAATCCTTGTTGCCCGGCCCAATGTCATAATGCGGGTAACGTACCACTACCGAAGCATTGCTGTCGGCTTCATAAAAGTTCAGGACCGCATCCCCTGCATTCATGAACACAAAATACCCGCTTACGCGCTGCTGGTAAAATGTGTTTCGCTCACGGTCGTAACTGCAAGGAACCATCCCGGCATTTATCGTTTCCTTTTCAAAACTGATCAAAGCTTTTTTAGCTTTTGGCAGTGTTACGGAAACGGGTTGATCACTTTTGCTACCGCATCTGTAAAAAAGGATCAGCCAATAAGCAGCAGGGTAATACACAAGTGGCGCATCTCACTTCTCCTTCTCCGCATTCTGCTGCACTTTCACCAGCAGTTCTTTAAAGTCGGGATATTTACCACTCAACGCCACAAGGTCGGCCTCACTCATTAATCGCTTTACATCGCTGAAACCAAGCTTCACCGATTTGCGCAGGAACTCCATTGACTTTGCAGGATCATTTTGTTTGGCAGCGATCACTGCACGCAGGTAGGCGTGCTCGGCATTTTCCGGATCCACGGCTTCATAAATATTCAGGAAATGCCCGGCCGCATTGTAATCCTTGAATTTCATGGCACCGCTCGCGCTCATGTACGCAGCAAGGCTCAGGTAACTCATGATGCGTTTGCGCATGAGCACCTCGTCTTTGTCCTTCATGGTTTTGATCTCTCCATCCAATTTTTTCACCAGCGTGTTCCACCATGCATCATCCCGGGTCTGTAAAGACTGCGCGTAAACCTGCTTCAGCGAATCTTCCTGCGTTTCGAGTTTCGACCTGTGCCGGAAAATCACCTGCAATTCTTTTGAAGCTTCCAGCTTTTTCAATTCGGCATTGTAACTCGTAT
>DATDFI010000136.1:0-4661 GCA_036522695.1 Bacteroidia bacterium
ACCGGCTTCCCGCATCAGCGCTGAAGTTGAACTCCTCCCCATAAGAAGAATTATTGATACGGTAATCACACTGCGCGGGATTGAAATAAGGGACGATCTCCATTTTTTTACCGAGATCGAAACTGTAACCTATCCCCTCGGGAATGAAACAGAGTATAAATGCGGCCCAGCCAATTCCTTTTTCCCCGATGTTGTTCACCACCAAAGCTATTCCTGCCGCACCACCCAATGTGGAATGGACATACAATCCCCCCTGCGAAGTGGAACCCATGGAGAAATGGTAGTTGAGGTACAAATGCCGGCCCACACTCGCTTCTATTTGTATGCCCAGCGACTGGAACGTTTTCCCGGGAAACCATATCGCCTCCGAAATAGCCGAGAATTTGCCGGGATGCACGTAACCTGAGTCGGGGCCGGTGGCGAAAAGTGTGCGTGCGAACAGCACGAATATTGCGCAGACCAGGACCTGTTTCACAAGGAAGGATTTACCTGCTAATATATGCGAAATAGAAGTTTTGGAAAAAAGTATCTTTGAGCTTCCTTAAATGGCCGAATCCATTCATATCAGCGGGGAGACTAAGCGCGAACGTTACGAGTCGCTGCTGCCACAACTCCATGCCCTCACCGAAGGAGAGTTCGATACCATCGCTAATCTTTCCAATATCATGTCGGCCCTCAAATACGGCATGAACTTTTTTTGGGTTGGGATCTATTTTGCTTATGACGACAGAGATGAGTTGGTGCTCGGGCCTTTCCAGGGACCGGTGGCCTGCACGCGCATTAAAAGAGGAAAAGGTGTGTGCGGTGCGTGTTGGGAGAAAAAGGAAAGCATCATTGTTCCCGATGTGGACGCATTTCCGGGTCATATCGCCTGCAGCTCGGCCTCACGCTCGGAGATCGTGCTGCCCGTGATGAAAAATGAGAAAGCGATAGCTGTGCTGGATGTTGACAGCGACAAGCTGAATGATTTTGACGAGACGGATAAATATTTCCTGGAAAAAATCGTTTTACTGATCAGCGATCTTATTCACTGATGATATGCTGATGCGCCTTAGAAAAAAATCCGCTTCCCTTCGTTCAACCTGCATCACCAGTATCCTGTTTCTTTTTCATTCCTGCGCCACCATCATGGCCCCCAATGGAGGACCCAAAGACACCACTCCACCCAAAGTTGTAAGGTACATGCCCGACAGTGCCGCCACTAATTACAAAGGCAGCGAGATCAACATTGCATTCAACGAATACATTCAGCTCAAGGACATCAACAACCAGCTCATCATTTCCCCACCGCTCGAAGAACAGCCCGATATAAAATTATTGAAGTATAAGGTCCTTAACATCCAATTCAAAAAACCGCTGAAGGAGAATACCACATACACACTCAATTTCGGAAACTCCATTGCAGATTATAATGAAGGAAATGTGCTGGACGGGTTTCAATATATTTTTTCAACCGGGTCTTTTATCGATTCACTTAAGGTGAGCGGGAAAGTGCAGTATGCTTACGATCATAAAACCGAGAAAGGGATTTTAGTGATGCTGTATGATGTTTCGCAGTACGATGCTTCGGCTTTGGATTCACTTCCTTACAAAGTGATCCCCTCCTACTTCACCAAAACAAAACCCGATGGAAGTTTTCGCATCACGAATATCCACGAAGGGAAGTATAAGATCTTTGCGTTGAAAGACATTAATAACAATTACAAGTATGATGCGGAGAGTGAGTTCATAGGTTTTTCGGATTCCCTGGTCACTGCCGGAACAAAACAGGAAATTGCGCTGGAGATGTTCAAAGAAACTCCGAAGAAATTACGAATGCTGAAAGCGGATGCATTGGGTTACGGGCATATTGTGATGGTTTTCAACCAACCCGTGGAGAATATCCATTTAAAGCCACTGAATGTTTCCAAAGTACCAACAGAAATTATGGAGTACTCCCCTAAGATGGATAGTTTGCACTACTGGTTCGAGGGCGTGGGCGGGGACTCGCTGAAATTGCAGGTAAGTACCGATGATAAAATTTTAGATACGGCTGAAGTACGACTCGTTACCAAAGAACAGGCGACCAAATCTCCGAAGGGAGAGAAGTTAAAGCTGGTCTGCAAAACCAATATCCTGCCCGGTCAACTGCAAAACCCTATTGACCCGGTCCGTCTTTTTTTCAATCACCCGCTAAAGGGCCTTGAAAAGGAACGGAACCTTATTTTGAAAGAAGATACCGCAAGGCAAAAGATCGACCTTTCTGTTTCCCCGCATGGCGATACCCTTTCCATAATGCCAATGAAAATCTCTGTGCAATTGATCAAAAATAAACTCACCGATGTTGTTGATACCACTAAAACCGCATCGTTCGGCTTTTCAGAAGATAAAAATTATTCTCTCTTTATCCCGCCCGGGTATTTCACCGATATCTTTGGGCAAAAAAACGATACGATCAAACTCGGTTTTAAAACGCATGAGCAGAAATATTATGGCACGTTGAAGTTAAAACTGAACGTTCCCCAGGGCGCTTATGTGCTGCAGTTGCTCGACAGCAAGGATGTTGTGGTGAAGGAGGAGCAAGTGATGGATGGAAAAACTTTCTTTTACGATTACCTCACTCCGGGAAATTACAAGATCAAACTCATCATCGAAAAAAAACCAGACCATCAATGGACCCCCGGCAATTACCTCGAAAAAAAACAGCCGGAAAAAGTTGTCTTTTACAGCCAGCCTTTGATCATCCGCTCGGATTGGGACCTGGAGGCGGAATGGAAGCCTGAATACTAATTACCGGTTTGTACTATCCTATGGTAAAGTCATCCGCATCCATCCACGCAGGAAACGTTTGGCGGAATTCGAGAAGTTCGGAATAAGAAAGCGCGACCGTTTCCACACCTTCTTCCTTTGATTTTGTTTTGCTCAACACTTCGCCACGGTAATTGATCACAGCCGAATCACCGGAGTGGTAAATATCATTGCCATCATTTCCAACGCGATTAACGCCCGCAACGTAACATTGGTTCTCCATGGCGCGCGCCAGCAACAATGTTTTCCAGGGATGGTTCCTCCGCTCGGGCCAGTTCGCTACATAGATCAAAAGGTCGTAATCAAGCGCAACTTCCACTTCGCCTTTCGGTGCAGGAATGCCGGCCCTCGACTTGTTCCTTGACCAAACCGGGAAACGGAGGTCGTAGCAAATAAGCGGACAAATTTTCCAGCCCTTTAATTCCACAATTAATTTTTTATCGCCCGGGGTGTAATGCTCCTGCTCATTGGCGTAACGGAAAAGGTGTCGTTTGTTATACGTTTCAAAACTTCCATCGGGCCGCATCCAGACCAAGCGATTGTAAAACTTCCCTTTCTCCTCTATCACCACGCTGCCCGTGATCACACAATTTCTTTCTTTTGCCGTTTTTTTCATCCACTCAACCGCCTTCCCGCTCATGGCCTCACCCACCTTATGAGTGTTCATCGTAAAACCGGTGGAAAACATTTCGGGAAGAATAATGAGGTCGGTCTCATTCTTCATCATGGCGATCTTATGCGAGAACATCTTCAGGTTGCCCGGAATATTCTCCCACTCGAGAAAAGATTGAATGATGGTTATTTTGAGATCGGACATTTTTCTTTAGTTAAAACCCGTTCAATAAAATATCCCCTGCCAAGGATGACACTTAAATTCAGATCTTACAAAGGATATCTGCGGCTTTTTCGAGCGTCTCTTCCTTTTTCGCGAAACAAAAACGCAATACCTTATTATCCGTTGGCTTATGATAAAAAACAGAAACGGGAACAGATGCAAGCCCTGCCTCCTTCACCAGCCGCACTGAGTAATCCGTATCCTTATCCTTCGAGATATCTTCATACTTCAATAACTGAAAATACGTTCCTGCCGATGGTTCGAAGGTGAATTTAGAATTCCTGATCAGCTTGTTGAAGTGGTCACGTTTCTTCTGGTAAAACTTACCGAGGTCGGTATAATTCTTTTTCTTCTGTAAATATTCCGCCAGCGCAAGCTGAACAGGAGTGTTCACGGCAAAAACGAGGAACTGGTGCACCTTGCGGAACTCCGTCATTAAATTTTCAGGGGCCACACAATACCCTACTTTCCATCCCGTGGTGTGAAATGTTTTTCCGAAAGAGGAAATGATAAAGCTCCGCTCAGCGAGTTTCGGGAAACGCGCCACGCTTTGGTGTTCCTGTCCGTCAAAAATAATATGCTCGTATACCTCATCGCTTACGATCACGATATCGGTGTTCTTTGTCATTTTTTCCAGCTTCTGCATGTCCTCTTTCGTCATCACTGCGCCCGTAGGATTGTGCGGGGTGTTAATGATGATCATGCGTGTGCGATGGTTGATGAGCTTTTGCACCTGCGACCAGTCGATGGAATAATCGGGAGCCTTTAACTGCACGTAAACGGTTTTGCCACCGTTCAGCTCAATAGCCGGGGTATAACAATCATAAGCGGGTTCAAACACGATCACTTCATCATCTTCCTTGATCATTGCAGTGATGGCGGTATAAATTGCCTGCGTAGCTCCTGCTGTTATGGTAATTTCCTTTTCGGGATCATACTTTGCGCCATACAGGTCGAATGTTTTTTGCGCGATCACTTCGCGCAGCGGCATCACACCGGCCATAGGCGCGTATTGGTTATGACCGTCCTTCATGTATTT
>DATDFI010000137.1:0-4151 GCA_036522695.1 Bacteroidia bacterium
AAAGCGAGTTCGGGAAGGCAGGCGCTTAAGATCCTGCTCAGCGAAGTTGATTTTGCGCTGATCCTGATGGATGTTAAAATGCCGAACCTGAACGGTTTTGAAACGGCAACGCTTATTTACGAGCGCGAGAAGCTGCGTCACATCCCTATTATTTTCATCACTGCGAATAATTACGGTGAAGAAAACATTTTCAAAGGATACCGCACCGGTGCGGTGGATTACATCTATAAACCCATCAACCCCGAGCTGCTTCGCGCGAAAGTGGGAGTGTTCATCGACCTGTACCGGAAAAACCACCGTTTGCTCCAGCAGGAACAAAAACTAAAAGCGATCAACAAAAGTCTCGAGAACGAGATCAATGAGCGCATCGCATCAGAAGAAAAGGTAAAGGAACTCAATCATCGCCTGCTCCAGAATATCGAGCGGCTCGAATCGGTGAACAAAGAGCTCGACCGCTTTGCCTTTATGACCTCGCATGACCTGCAGGAACCTTTGCGCAAGATCATCACCTTCAGTGAAAGACTCTCCTCCAAATACAAAGAGGAGCTGAACGATGACGGGCGCATGTTCATCAACCGCATCGAGAACGCGGCCAGGCGCATGCAAACGCTCATCAACGATATTCTCACACTCTCGAAGATCTCGGCTGACGATCATTCATTCGTGGAAACAGACATCAACCAGCTGGTGAACGAAGTGCTGGCAGAGATGCAGGAAACCATCCGCGAAAAAGAAGCGAAGATCATCATTGACAATCTCCCTTCTTCCCTGCATGTGAACCCAGGGCTTATCCGCCCTTTGTTCCAGAACCTGATCGGCAACGCGCTAAAATACAGCCGTAAAAATGTTTCGCCCGTGATCCGCATCAGTTCCGAGATCAGCTTTGCCTCGAATGGAGAAGTGACGAAAGAGTACCGCAATAAATACTGCCGCATTTATGTTTCCGATAACGGGATCGGCTTCGACCAGAAACACTCTGAACAAATATTCAGCATGTTCAAGCGCTTGCACCTGAATACGGAATTTGAAGGAACTGGAATAGGGTTAGCGATCTGCAAAAAAATTGTGGAGCAACACAAAGGATATATTTACGCCCGGAGTAAAGTGAACGAAGGATCTACGTTCATCGTTTCGCTGCCACTCATGCTGCAACCTGCCGAAGCGGCCCTTCAGAAATAAGTCCCTGCACGCCTCCGCGCAAAAGCCCTGTTGCTGATCTTCGGCAAAGAGATGATCACCATCACTACCATCATGCTGATGAGCAGTGAAAAATATCCCCATACCGGCACCACATCCCTTTCACCGAAAAAGATAACGGTGGTAAAGAAGGAGGCAAGCTGCAGGTAACCGATCACACCCATGCGCTTTATTCCTGAAACAAAGAACGGGATCGTGCACACGATAAAATACATTGCATTGCTCAGCCAGTTGAATGTGCCGGCAGTATTGAAATCATAAACGATATGCTCATCGCTGATACGTGGCTCAATATTGAAAAAGAAAAGCCGCACCGTTAAAGCGAAGGCCGTGAGCACTCCCAGCCCGCACAACATATTGAGCATGCGCTTGCGTTTTGGATCACGCTCCATCAATCGCAAACAAAACGGAACCCACACGGGCCACAACACCTGCGAGCACACTAGGAAAATATATTTCGAAACATCTCCCGGTATACTTTCGTCTTTTTGCGTGAGCGCAAGCCATAGCCAACCCTGGGCAAACTGCTGCACCGATAAGATGAGCGGCATGGCCGCAAAAGGAACATGCGTATTAGTGCGTGTCCACTTCAGCGAAAAAGAACCGAAGGCAAACAGCACCGCACTCAAAACGAAACAGGAATTTGCGTTGAGCCCCATATCAAACAGATAAGATCTCAGTCATCGTGGTTGTCGCCACCCAGACTGTAATAATTATTCTCCTCGTCTTCCTCCCCGATATCCTCCATGTCATCATCGAGCTCCGCACCCGGAACATCCAGGTCCTCGCCCGTCATGTCATCATCAAAATCCTTTTCATTCATCTCACCCGGAACCACATCATTCTCCATTTTCGAATTGTCGTCAGGATCGATCTCGTCCGCCTTCTCTTCCTTATTATAGATATCGTCCTTTTGCGGGTAAGGCGGGTAACCCGGAAGTTTTTTCTTCGTTTCCCTCTTATTTTTCGGGGTCAGCTTATTTGTCCTTTTCTCCCGCTCCTTCGTATCATTCTCCTTCTTTTTCATGGCGTCAGTCGTTAGTAACGTTCATCAATTGCGCTTCGCAGCGTATGGCCACTTCTTCACCCAACAGCGCTCCACCGGCCTCCAGCGCTTTATTCCAGGTAAGGCCCCAATCCTTACGATTCACCACACCGCGCACCGTAAAGCCGGCCTTCTCTTTTCCATAAGGATCTTTCATGACCCCACCAAACTCTACATCCAGTTTAACACGTTTGGTGATACCGCGAATAGTGAGATCACCCCAGAGTTCATACATCCGGTGGTTGTCTTCTCTCTTTTTCACTGCATCGGAAACAAAGGTGATCTGTTTGTGATTCCGGGTATCGAAAAAATCACGGCCGCGCAAATGCTCATCACGCTGCTCGCTGAAGGTGTCAATGGAATCGGGATCCATCCAAAAATCCACTTTTGCGGTGGTAAAATCCAGTCCTGTAGTATACACCACCGCACCGAACTTTTTAAACACTCCCCTCACGTTGGAGATCATCATGTGCTTGATGTGGAAAGCCACCTGGCTGTGCATGGTGTCGATGGTCCACTTGGTTTTGGTGGAGGTCCTGCTCTCCCTGTTTTTTACTTCTTCCATTTTCATCCTTTGGCATTTTTGTATACAGGCCCAAAGCACATGCCACGAGAGGAACTCCCTGCACCACAGTGCGGTGCAAAATTCATTTTAAATTCCACTCCCCCGCACCTTCTCATTTTGCGAATTTTTTTCTTCAATTTAACCGCTCAGGCTGCCATCACTTTTGCCTTAGGATATTTTTTCTTCCACATATCGAGCTGCGAAAGGTTTTTGAGAACTATGATCGTCCGGTAGTCGAGGCGGACCTTTATCTTTTTTGCTCTTGCCGGTCCCGGTGCAGGAACGATCTTTTTTACTGTGGTTTTCATGAAGATTTGGTTTGGATGTAAATGAGCGCTTATTTATGCGGGGGGCCCTTGCGCACCGGCATTTGCCTGGGTGGCGGTGGCGGTGGATTCACCCTCGGATGTTCATTTTGAGGAGGATTTTGTTTTTGTTGCTGCTGCGGATGGTACCTCGGCCTTTCTTCGGGAGGAGGGGATCGCTTGTCTCCGTCAAAAGGAACGTCCCGTTTTTGCTGAGGGACATTTTGAGGAGGCGGAGCACTGTTTTTCTTTTCTTCATTCACCGGTGGTTTATTATCCGGTGAAGAAGAATTTTCCTTTTTCATTTGCACAGGCTTAACTTCTTTGAGCGGGATGACCTTATGCGGGGCGGGTTTGATGCCACCATCTCCTTCTCTTTTTAATTCGGGGCGATAGATCATCACCTGGTTGCCGCTCAATGATTGACCCGGTTCCGTCTTTTTTTTTACAGCAAATGTTTTTACCGTGCTGCCGCTCACCCGTTCCACTTCCGTTCTGTCCGGACCTGCAAAATATCCCGCGCGTTGCTCTTTATCACCCTGCATATTACTTATCACGGTTGCGTCTTTCAAAAGCTGCTCATTATTGTTGCGTGGTGCGTAATACTTGTGGGAATCATGGTCCGCAATATTCTTTTCATCCACGAAGGTCCAGTCATCGCGATGACCGTAATAATCATTTCCTGCCGATGCGCTCACCACCATACCGGGGCGCAATGGTGCCCAGCCGTAATAACCGGGACAATGCGACCATACGACCCATGCCGGTGCCCACTCCACATCGGGGATCCAAATCCAGCCATAGGGTTCCAGGAAATCCCAGCGCCCGTAATGAAAAGCAGCCCAGCCCCAACTGTAATCCGAGATCCAGGTCCAGCCGTAATCCGTAAGCACCCAGTAGCCCATTCCACTGTAAGGAACAAATGTTTCGTCCACCGATGGGACCCACACGTAACCATAGGCCGGATATTCGATCCATTGCCCATAGGGCTCCAGCTCATCATAAAAAACCTGTATGCTCACACTCTCCTGCGGCACAT